>CAZKWP010000006.1:12850-23758 GCA_964556555.1 uncultured Syntrophomonadaceae bacterium | reverse complement strand
GGCGCTCCCGGCAACACCTCGCCAGATATTCCCCCCACCAACCACTATAGCTACTTGAACCCCAGCATCTTGAACTTCCTGGATTTGTTTGGCAATGCTGTTTACCGTGTCCTGATTAATGCCAAACCCCTGTTCACCAGCCAACGCTTCTCCACTGAGTTTCAGGACGATTCTTTTGTACTTAGGTTCAGCCATATACCGGGATAACCTCCCATCTTCTTTTCCAACGAACTAGGCTTTATTCACCTGGGCCATTACTTCTTCCGCAAAATCGTCTTTCTTTTTCTCGATACCTTCTCCCAATTCATAACGAACGAACCGGCGAATCCCGATATTTTCACCCAACTTGCTGACTTTAGCGTGTAACAACTGTTGTACCGTCTGATCCGGATCCTTGATAAACGGTTGTTCCAGCAGGCAGAATTCCTTGTAAAATTTGTCAATGCGGCCTTCGACCATCCGCTCGACGATTTTTTCGGGTTTCCCTTCATTCAGGGCCTGGGCTCTCAGAATTGCTTTTTCTTTCTCAATCACCTCAGTTGGGACCTCTTCCCTACTCACGTATTCAGGTTTGGAAGCTGCGATTTGCATCGCGATATCCCGGCAAAAATCCCGGTATTCATCCGTTTTGGCCACAAAGTCAGTTTCACAGTTAACTTCGACTAAGACCCCAATCCGTCCCACACCGTGAATATAGGCTTCCACTCTGCCTTCAGCCGTAATCCGACCCGCTTTTTTGGCGGCCGCGGATAAACCTTTTTCGCGTAAGTACTCGATCGCCTTTTCAATATCCGCTTGGGTTTCCCCCAGCGCTTTCTTGCAGTCCATCATCCCGGCCCCGGTCCGTTCTCTTAATTCTTTAACCATGGCTGCAGTAATTTCCACAGAAAACCACCTCCAACATTATTCAATATTCAATTACCCTTTACTCAAGCAGCCGACTGACCAATCCATAAATCTGACTGCGCCATAAGACTGCTGAACCTAACCCCAGGCATATAAACAAAATAGGGATGAGAGTTAGGGAAATTTCCCCCCTCGGTCACCCCTATCCCTCAGCTATTTATTCACTTTCCTCTTCTTCAGCCAGCTGCTCGCCTTGTCGAGCTTCCAGCACTGCTTCGGCCATTTTGCCGGTGAGCAGTTTAACGGCCCGGATCGCATCATCATTTCCCGGGATAATGTAATCCACCTCGTCCGGGTCGCAGTTCGTATCCACAATCGCCACAATGGGAATTCCCAGGCGTCGGGCTTCCGCTACCGCAATCCGTTCTTTACGGGGATCGACTACAAACATGACTCCGGGAAGCTCTTTCATATCCTTAATTCCGCCTAAGAAACGATTCAGCTTCTCTTTTTGTCCCATTAATTGAGAAACCTCTTTCTTGGGCAGAACCTCGAATGTTCCATCCTGCTCCATCCGCTCCAACTCTCTTAAACGTTGAATCCGTTTTTGGATAGTATGGAAATTGGTTAACATTCCGCCTAGCCAGCGTTCGTTTACAAAGAACTGCTCACAACGCTGCGCTTCCTCGCGTACCGCCTCTTGCGCCTGCTTCTTGGTGCCGACGAATAAGATTGACTTCTTTTGCGCAATCACATCGCGGACAAAAAAATAGGCTTCATCCACCTTGCGGACGGTTTTTTGGAGATCAATAATGTAAATTCCGTTCCGTTCGGTAAAAATGTAGGGCTTCATTTTGGGATTCCACCTTCGGGTCTGGTGACCAAAGTGGACGCCCGCTTCCAACAACTGTTTCATTGAAATTACAGCCATGGTTCTCCTCCTTCCTGGTTTTGCCTCCGTCCCCTCATTTCCAAGTCTAGACCGCCCAATGGACAGCACCCTAGCCCAGATTAGGAAACGTGTGAATTTTTACACCGACAGTAAGTATAGCATAGAATAAAGGTCAAGGCAATATTTTCATGAATCGCGGATTTTCGCTCCCGGATTCATAATAACTTGGTTAAATATTCTAAGCTTTATCATTATCTTCATGCCTTAATGCGGGCTAAATTACGGATTTCTTTAACTTTGACCAACAAAAACCAGTCGGGCCCTAACCTCCCAACTGGTATCGCTTAAAACTTTGGTTTTCTCCGGGAAGTCGAATCAGACTGAACACCGGAACTTAGGGTTTAGAAAATCAGCCAGGTTTATGGCTCCATAGGCAAACCAAGGCGATTATTATCCCGCCCACCAGAGTTTAGTGATTCTTCTCTAACTCATCCCGCAGGTTTTCATTCAAAACCCGGATAAAGGTGCCCTTCATGCCAAGAGATTTAGACTCAATCACGCCGGCACTTTCAAACTTCCTTAAAGCGCTCACGATAACCGACCGCGTAATCCCTACCCGATCCGCAATCTTACTGGCCACCAACAGGCCTTCATTGCCTTCTAATTCCGCAAAGATATGCTCTACTGCTTCCCGCTCGGAATAGGATAAAGTGCCGAGCGCAATTTGGACCGCCGCTTTTCTCCGCGCCAGTTCTTCGATCTTTTCCGTTTTTGACCGAACGATTTCAATCGCGACTACGGTAGCCCCATATTCGGCCAAGATCATGTCACCGTCCGTAAATTCGCCTTCCAGCTTCGCCATCACCAGAGTTCCCAGGCGTTCGCCGCCGCCGATAACCGGCACAATTGTCACCATTTTATAGATCTGGCTACATTGAACTCCTGGGACTTTAAAAAAACAATCTGAGGTGTGCGAAGCCTGATTAGCCCTAGATTGGGTAACAGCCAGCATATCCATATTGAAATTACCAGTGTTAAAATCGCTTTTGTCTACCAGATTATCAATTGTTGGACAGCCAAAACCAGGCACCCATGCGTGCCCCAAAAGTCGGCCACGTCGGCCAAGAATGTACACGTTGCATCCGATATTGTCCCGAAGCACTTCGGCCATTTCCGTAAAATCAACCGGTTTCCCCGCTGAGGTCTGTAACAATCGATTTATGGCCCTAGTCTTGTCTAACAAAGATTTCATATTACTAACCCCCATCTATTATAAAATATACCGGCTAAGGTCCTCACTTTGGGCAATTCCCTGTAATTTTTCCCGAACGTAGGCTTGATTAATGATAAATTGCTGACCCGCCATTTCGGAAGCGGTAAAAGACAGCTCCTCAATCAACTTTTCCAGAATGGTGTGCAAACGCCTGGCTCCAATATTCTCAGTCTGGCTGTTTACCGTGTAAGCGATTTCCGCAATTTCATCCAATCCGTCCTCGGTAAAATTAAGTTCCAGTTCCTCGGTGCCTAATAAAGCAATATACTGCTTAATCAACGAATTCCGGGGTTCCACCAGAATCCTTTTGAATTCCGTCTGGCTTAAGCTTTGCAGTTCCACCCGAACTGGGAAACGGCCCTGCAGTTCCGGGATCAGATCCGAGGGCTTAACCGTGTGAAAGGCGCCGGCAGCAATAAACAACACATAATCCGTCTTAACCGGACCATACTTGGTCATAACCGTAGAACCTTCGACAATTGGTAAGATATCGCGTTGCACCCCGCTGCGGGACACATCCGGGCCGTAACCGGCTTCTGCCCCGGCAATTTTATCGATTTCATCCAGAAATATGATTCCGGATTGTTCGGCTCGATTTACCGCCACGCTGATAACCTCATCCATATCGATCAATTTTTGGGCCTCTTCGTTGGCCAAGAGCTTTCGGGCTTCCGCAATGGTCACTTTCCGTTTCTTTTTTTTCTTGGGAAACATCCCTCCCAACATATCCTGAAGGTTTATACCCAGTTCCTCCGTTCCGGAACCAGAGAAAATCTCCATCATGGGCGGAACATGATCCGTTACTTCTATCTCCACATAACGATCTTCGTATTCGAAACGCCGCAAGCTCTGGCGCAGAATCTGGCGTTGATCCTCCAGTCTTTTCCACTGGGGCTCCGATTCATCTCCCGGCTGCGGATCCGAGGCCGCACCGAACAAAAGCTCCAGGGGATTGCGGTGGCCTTTATCCCGGCGGGAGGTGCCAGGCAGAAGCAAATCCAGCAGTCGTTCTTCCGCCATTTGTTCCGCTCGATCCTTTACCTCCGCCATTTTTTCCTGCCGCACCATCCGAATAGCCGTCTCGACCAAATCCCGGACCATGGAATCCACGTCTCGGCCAACGTAGCCAACTTCGGTAAACTTTGTGGCTTCTACCTTAACAAAGGGGGCTTTGACCAGTTTAGCCAAACGCCGGGCAATCTCGGTTTTGCCCACCCCAGTTGGACCGATCATAATAATATTCTTTGGGATAACCTCGTCTTTAATGTCTATATCCAGCCGCTGACGCCGGTACCGGTTGCGCAGCGCTACAGCTACCGCCCGCTTTGCCTCCGCCTGACCTACGATGTAGCGGTCCAGCTCCTCCACAATTTGACGCGGAGTTAAATTTTCCAAAATAAATTTACTCCTCTCATTCGGAAATCTTCTCCCCTATCTCTTCCAGGGTTATATTTTCATTCGTAAATATGCAGATCTCCGCCGCAATTTTCATTGCTTCCCGGGCAATTTCCCCGGCTGATAAAGCGGTGTGCCGAAGCATAGCCCGAGCTGCGGCCAGCGCATAAGCGCCTCCAGAACCGATTGCTGCTATGCCGTCATCGGGTTCAATCACTTCCCCGTTGCCGGATACAATAAAAAGGTTGTCGCGATCAGCCACAACCAGTAGTGCTTCCAGTCTCCGCAAGACCTTATCCGTCCGCCACTCCTTCGCCAGTTCCACGGCTGCCCGAGGTAAGTTGCCCCGGTACTGCTCCAATTTTCCCTCAAACTTTTCAAACAGGGTGAAGGCATCAGCGACTGAACCGGCAAAACCGGCAATAACCTGACCGTGATAAAGCCGACGAACTTTTCGGGCCTGGTGTTTCATCACTATCGAGTTGCCGAAAGTAACCTGTCCGTCACCGGCGATAGCGGTTCTTCCTGCTTTTCGAATAGCCACAATGGTAGTACCCCGAAATATCTTGATCACCTCTCTCTGGGATGACTGCGACGGTATACCCGGTGCAATTGTTTCTTTGTTATGTGCGTATAGATCTGGGTAGTTGATAAACGGGCATGACCCAAAAGCTCCTGAACCGAGCGCAAATCGGCCCCGCGATCCAGCAAATGGGTCGCAAATGTATGGCGTAACATATGGGGATAAACCGTCTGATCGAGTCCGCAGCGGCCGGCGTATTTTTTAACCAAGTCCCTTACCCCGCGGTCTGAAAGCCGGGTACCGTGCTTATTCAAAAAAAGCGGCTGTTGCCATGGCTGCTGGCCGCTGTCATCGGCTGATTCTTTAAGCTCTGCTTTCTGACGGCGCATGAGTCCCGGTCTGCCCTTGGCCAAGTATGTTTCCAAAGCGTGGGCGGCTTGACGGCCCAGCGGGACAATCCGTTCCTTGCCCCCCTTGCCCTGTATCCGCAAAAAACCGCCCGCCAGGTCCAGGTGGACCAAGTTTAACCCAACCAGTTCACTAACCCTGAGGCCGGATCCGTAGATCACTTCTAAAATGGCCAGATCCCTTAACCCTAACCGGCTAGCTGGATCTGGAGACTCTACCAGTTTGGCCGCCTCCGGCTCGCTGAGAAAACCAGGTAAACGTTTTTCCTGCTTAGGGGTGCTGACTCTTTCCAGGGGATTACGGTCAACCAGTCCCTGCCGCAGCAAAAACTTATAAAAGGTGCGCAAAACCGCCAGTTTCCGGGCGATAGTGGCCCGACTCCGCCCTAATTTCTGCAGATGTCCCAGATAATGGCGAAGCATTAAATGGGTGATTTGCCCGGGTCGGACGGCCTCAACTGGTTCTTCCAGTACTGGGGCGATGAATTGGGTAAACTGGCTCAAATCAGCGGAATAATTAATCAGGGTATGTTCGGAATATCCGCGCTCCGTTTTCAAATAGATCAAGAATTGATCAATTGCCCGTTCCATATTCTAAAGCACCGTTTACCCTCATTTTGTATTAATTAAAGTTACTATAAATTATAGTACCACAAAAATCAAAAATACAGCAAGTATTATTTAAAAATTCACATAATTCATAATTGATTCCAGGGCTCTTTCCGCCAGCTGTTTATTACGGGAAGATCGGTCCCTTATTTTATTGGGTAAGGGCGGCAAGAGTCCAAAGGCAATGTTCATGGGACGAAAAGTTTCAGGCAGCGCGGTGGTAATATAATGACACAAAGCGCCGTGCGCCGTTTCCGGCGGAAAAACGACCGGTTCCTGTCCTTTTACGAAACGGGCCAGGTTGATCCCGGCCACCAAGCCATTGGAAGCGGATTCAATATATCCCTCAACCCCAGTCAACTGACCGGCCACAAACACCGACGGATACTTTTGCATTTGCATCGTGGGCTGCAGTAAAGATGGGCTTTTTAGATAAGAATTTCGATGAATCACTCCGAATCGGACAAATTCCGCCTTTTCCAAACCGGGAATCAGGCGAAACACCCTTTCCTGCTCCGGCCACTTCAGTTGAGTTTGAAAACCGACCAGGTTAAACAAGGTGCCCTCCCGGTTGTCTTGCCGCAGTTGAATTACGGCATGGGGAATTTTCCCGGTGCGCGGGTCTTTCAGGCCAACGGGCTTAAGCGGACCAAACCGCAAAGTATCTATCCCGCGGTCAGCCATTGCCTCGACCGGCATACACCCCTCAAAAAAACGAATTTCTCCGTTATCTTTGCCTTGATGGCGTTCCGCTGAAACCAACGCTGTATGGAAGGTGCGGTATTCCTCCTCATTCATAGGGCAATTTAAATAAGCGGGTTCGCCCTTATCATAACGCGAAGCCCGGTAAACCCGTTCCGGGTTCAAGGAATCGAGGGTTACAATCGGGGCTGAGGCGTCATAAAAGCTCAGGTAGTCCTCGCCGGTCAGTGTTTTTAAACTCTCTGCCAGCGCGGGCGAAGTAAGGGGGCCCGTAGCAATCAGGACCGGTTCCTGCGGATTGATTGTTTGCACTTCTTCCCGGCAGATATTAATCAACGGATGATTTTCAATGGCCTGGGAAACGTTCTGGGCAAAACCCTCCCGGTCAACGGCCAAGGCTCCCCCGGCCGGCACCCGGTTGGCATCGGCACTAGCTATGATAATCGATCCTAAACGGCGCATTTCTTCTTTTAACAAACCCGGGGCAGTGTTTAATTCGTTGGAGCGTAGAGAATTACTGCAGACCAACTCGGCTAACCATTCCGTATGATGCGCCGGGGTGCAGGCTTTAGGCCGCATTTCCCAGAGATTGACCTTAACCCCGCGCTGGGCTATTTGCCAGACGGCTTCACAGCCAGCCAGTCCTCCGCCGATCACCTTTACGGCATTAAAATCCCTGTCCAGAAACCATCATTCCTTTATCTTTATTAAGAATTCTATGCAAATTTAATTGCGAGATTAAAAATTAATTTGCTGCGACACGGTTGGTTCAGTCCGTCTAGGCCGGGGGGCTGGTTTTGACTTTCTTTGTCGCTGCTGTAGTTTTCGTTTTGCCAGTCGGTTCTTTGCTGTCCTTTTTACTAGCCGGTTCTTTGCTGCCTGCTTTGGACTCAACCTCGCCAGCTGGTTTTTTAACCCGGCCTTTGGCGTTTGTTTTTTCTGCTGCCAAAACGGTATTTTTAGCGGTGCTTTTGGGACTGGCTTTTGTTCTAGTTTTAGCCGCAGTTTTGACCGCGCTTTTGGTTTCGGTTTTAGCTTCTGACTCAGCCGAAGTTTTTGCGGTGTTTTTACGGCTGCTTGCGGCTTTGGTTTTGGTTTTGCTCTTGCTTTTAAGATTGGTTTTAGATTCGGAGTCAGCAGCGGCAGCCTTGGCCCGCCGTTTAGCCGGCGGCTGACCATCTGGCCGGTAGCCGCACTCGCTGTTGGTGCAGACTAAGTATTTCTCTTTGCCCCGGGCTGCTTTTTCCATCAGCAGGTCCCCGCATTGCGGACACTTTTCCCTGGTAGGCTGCTGCCAGGCTACAAAATTGCACTCTGGAAACTTGCTGCAGCCATAAAATTTTCGGCCCTTTTTGCTGTGCCGCACCACAATTTGCCCACCGCAGCGCGGGCATTCCACCCCAATCTCTTCCAGAATGGGCCTGGTGGTTTGACATTCAGGGAAGCCGGGACAGGCTAAAAATCGGCCGAACGGCCCCCGTTTAATCACCATTAAACGGCCGCATTTAGGGCAGGGTTCTTCGGATTCCTCGTCAGTTAACTCGACCCGGCCGATCTGGGCATCCGCATAATCCAAGGTTTCCTTAAAGGGAAAATAAAATTCCCGGATTAATTGTTTCCAGGGGAATTGCCCCTCCTCGACTTGGTCCAGTTTCTCTTCCAGTTCCGCCGTAAATTCTAAATCAATTATGTCCGGGAAATACTGCTTTAGCATATCTACGACCAAAAACCCCAACTCTGTTGGCACAAACTGTTTCTCCTGGCGGAGCACATAGCCTCTGGAAACGATCGTCTCAATGGTCGGCGCATAAGTGCTTGGCCGGCCGATCCCTTTTTCCTCTAAAGTCTTGACCAGTGTCGCTTCGCCATAACGCGGCGGCGGCTGCGTAAAATGCTGTTTATCCTCCAGTTTGACCGCCTTTAAAGACTGGCCCTCTGTTAATTCGGGAAGCAGGGCGGTCCCCTCTTTGCTTTCGTCATCCCGGTCTTCTACGTAGACCTGCATAAAACCAGGAAAACGGATAATCGATCCATTAGCCCGAAAACCGTAAACAGCCGCTTCCTTCAAATTTTTGTCCAAAGCCATTTCCCTGGCTTTACCCGCCCCAGCTATGTCAATCCGAGTCTGATCCAAAACCGCCGAACTCATCTGGCTGGCTACAAAGCGCTCCCAGATTAAACGGTATAAACGGAACTGTTCCGAGGTTAATAAATCCTTAACTGAATCCGGTTCCCTAAGCACCGCCGTCGGCCGGATGCTTTCGTGGGCGTCCTGCGCCTTCTTGGCGGAAGCGTAAAGCCGTGGTTGCGGAGAAACGAATTCAGCACCATATTTCTGGGCAATAAAGGCGCGGGCTTGCTGTTGAATCTCCGGCGAAACCCGGGTTGAATCGGTTCGGATATAGCTGATCAAGCCGACAATTCCTTCTTTGCCTAATGCCAATCCTTCGTAAAGCTGCTGGGCCACCCGCATCGTCCTACGCGCCGTAAAATTCAATTTGCGATAAGCTTCCTGCTGCAGAGTGCTGGTAGTAAAAGGGGGCGCGGGATTACGCCGGGTTTGCCGTTTCTTGATTTGAGCCACCCTATACTGCGCGTCTTCCAGTCCCCTTAAAACTTTTTCCATTTCCTCTTGATTGGGAATGGTAATCTTGTCGCCATTAACGCTGATTAATTTAGCTGAAAAACGGGAGCCCGCCCCTTTATCCGCCTGAAACTGCCCGGTCAAGGTCCAGTATTCCTCCGGAACAAATGCCCGGATCTCCTGTTCCCGGTCGCAGATCAAGCGCACCGCCACGGACTGCACTCGACCGGCGCTTAAACCGCGCCGAATTTTCCGCCAAAGCAGTGGACTAAGATTATACCCAACTACCCGGTCTAAAACCCGGCGAGCCTGCTGCGCGTCCACCCGATCCTGATCAATCGTTCGCGGGGCTTGTACGGCATGCCGAATCGCCTGCTGGGTGATCTCATTAAATTCAATCCGACACGGTTCGTCGGGTTCCAGGTTCAACAGATGCTGCAAATGCCAGGCAATCGCTTCCCCTTCACGATCCGGGTCAGCGGCCAGCAAAACCCGGTCCGCTCCTTTGGCGGCTTGGCGTAATTCTTTGATGATGTCGCCCTTACCCCGAATCGCAATATATTTGGGTTCAAAATCCTTTTCCACGTCTACCCCGAATTGGCTTTTGGGCAGATCCCGCACATGGCCGATAGATGCCTTTACCGTATAACGCCGACCCAAAAATTTTTCTATCGTTTTCGCCTTAGCTGGGGACTCCACGATCACCAGCACTTTTGACAATTACCCTCACCCCAATGCCTATTTCGTTTATTACTGAATGATTATACTTCATAACATAAATATTCCCAAAGCTTGTTTCTTAAACCCTTACTTATTAAATAAAATTTTTCCCTAAGACGTAACGTCGCCCGGGTAATTGCTGCACCAAACCACGCATCTCTAAGAACATAAGTATAGAGATAACCTGGGAAGGAGTCAAGCCGCTGTCCGCAATCAGGTTATCCACAACGATTGGTTCCAGGGAAAGCCGGGAAAGCAGCTGCTTTTCGGCCGGGCTTAATTTAACGGGATCTGGTTCATCCAGTTTGGCTAATGTCCGCATTTTTGCAGCCGGCCGGTCAGCGGATTTTTTCTTTTCGCCGGTATTTTCGCCGTCTGAACCGGGGTCCAGGGGCAGGATTAACTGCGTAGGAGCTGTATTTTCCGGCGTAAGTTTTAACGCGGGATATTCTTCCAGTATATCCGCAACCCCTTCGACCAGCTTGGCCCCTTCTTTGATCAGCCGGTTCGTCCCCCGGCTGTAACGGTTCGTGATCGCTCCCGGTACGGCAAAAACGTCCCGGCCTTGCTCCAGCGCAAAATCAGCCGTGATTAAGGCCCCGCCATCTTCAGCGGCTTCTACGACTAAGACCCCCAGCGCCAGTCCGCTGATAATTCGGTTTCGCACTGGAAAGTTGGTCGCTTCCGGTGGTGTTCCCAGGGGAAACTCACTGATAATCGCTCCCTTGGCCGCTATTTCCTCGAACAGTTCCCGGTTTTCGCGAGGATAAACCACATCCACGCCACAGCCTAAAACCGCCAGGGTCCGACCGCCGCACCGCAAGGCGCCCCGGTGTCCGCAGGTATCCACGCCTCGAGCCAATCCGCTGACCACCGTGATCCCCGCCCGGGCTAAATCGTAAGCTAATTGCTCGGCTATCGCCTTACCGTACGGGGTGGCCCGACGCGAACCAACCA
>CAZKWP010000006.1:7952-12840 GCA_964556555.1 uncultured Syntrophomonadaceae bacterium | reverse complement strand
GCGCCCTTAACGTATAAAACAGGCGGGGGATCGTAAATCTGGAGCAGGTTGACCGGATAAACAGCATCCTGGAGAGTCAGCACCTGAATCTTACGCTCCTCAAGGTCCGCCATTTCTTTTTCCAGGTCCAGTGTCGCCCGGCACTTCAAGAGATTTTGAATTACCGGCGAAGTCTGGCCTAAAACCCGGGCCAACTCCGCTTCTTTACTCTGCCACACATTTTGGGGGCTCCCAAAGTGCTTCAGTAATAGCTGAAATCGTTTAGGCCCCAGTCCATAGACTCGGTTCAGCCCTACCCAATAAGCCTTGGCGTCCATAAAACCACCCGCCCTGTTATTATCGATATCCCCGATTCAAAAATTGATCTGGGGATTTGATTTAAACTGCTATCTTTGGTATATAACTAACCAATTCTATTGATGAACTCACCGATTAAAGGATAAGTGAATTCTTTGCCCAATATAGCCCGATAGATACCCACCGCGGCACATAAAGCCAGCAGGACTACCGTAAACCATAAAAAGACAGCCACTCCCACGACGCCGGCAGCGCCCCCCATGATTAAACCGCCAAACACCAGTCCCATCGCTCCAAAACCGAAAATGCCTCCGATCAGCATAACCACAACCTGGAAGCCGATCGCCTGCAGGGCATGCTGAGCGATAAAAGCAGAGCGCTCCCGTTTGATTAAATAAATCAGCAGAGCAATAAAGAGTCCCGGCAGATGAAAAAACAATCCCAGGTGACTGATTGCGGATAAGATCCTCTCCTCACTGGTAATTTCCAACCTAATCTCCCTTTCTGTGCAGAAATCAAAAATAACTGATCCTATACTAAAATTTAATCGGTCTGGACAAAGCCCTGGCGTCAGTCATTCACATGGCAGCCGGTCAATCCCAATTCATCCGGTCCAAAGTTCGGTATTGAATCGCTTCCGCCAAATGCTGGTCCTGAATCTGTTCCGACCCCGCCAAGTCCGCGATAGTTCGGGACACCCGCAAGATTCGGTCATAAGCGCGGGCACTTAAACCCAGTTGTTTAAAGGCCAGTTGCAGCAGATACTGACCAGCGTTATCGAGACGGCAAAACTCTTCCAGTTCCCGGCTGCCCATTTCCGCATTGTTTTCCAGATTGCAGTTCAACAACCGCTCCCGCTGCCGAATTCGGGCCTGCTCCACCCTTTCCCTGATCTGCCGGGAAGATTCTCCTTTAACCGTGGTTTGCAGTTCCTCCAGAGTTAAGCGGGGAACTTCAACCTGGAGGTCGAAACGGTCGAGCAGCGGGCCGGATATCCGTTGCCGATACCGTTTAATTTGCTGGGGCGTGCAATAACATTCTTTTAAATTATCCCCGTAATACCCGCACGGACATGGGTTCATAGAAGCCAACAAGCTGAAACGGCAGGGAAAAGTAAGGGCGGTCTGCAAACGGGAAACCGTAATCTCACCGTCCTCCAAAGGCTGCCGCAGCGCTTCCAGAGCCTCTCGGCTGAATTCTAACAATTCATCCAAAAATAAAACCCCGCGATGGGCCAGGCTTACTTCCCCCGGTCGGGGAATCCGGCCGCCGCCCACCAGGGTTATCGCGGTACAGGTATGGTGCGGGGCGCGAAAGGGACGTTTAAGCAGGACTGGCCGTCCCTTGGGCAGCAAACCCGAAACGCTGTAGATATTGGTGATCTCCAGACATTCTTTTAAAGTCAGGGAAGGCAGAATGGAAGCAAACCGACGGACCAGCATCGTCTTGCCGGAACCAGGCGGACCCACCATAATCACGTTATGCGCGCCGGCCGCTGCCACCTCTAAAGCGCGTTTGGTCGCGGCCTGTCCTTTTACCTGGGCCAGATCCAAAACATCAGCCGGGCGGTTCTCAGCGCCCAGTCTCAATCTCGTAAAAGAAAAAGGAAATCGCGGTAAATCAAATTCACCGCGCAGGGCGGACACCAATTCCAGCAGATTATCCGCGCCGTATACTTCAATACCATCAATCAGGGCTGCTTCTTCGGCGTTTTCCCGGGGAACCATCAGCGCCAACGGGTGCCCCAGGCGAATCGATTCCTCTTTTACCTCTAAAGCCATGGCCAGTACCCCGGAGATTCCCCGGATCTTACCGTCCAGAGACAGTTCCCCGGTCCAAAAAGCCCCTCCTAAACGCTGGCTGGGGATTTGACCGGTAGCCACCAGGATTCCCAAAGCAATCGGTAAATCGTAAGCCGGCCCTTCCTTCCGCAGATCGGCCGGCGCTAAATTCACGGTGATTCTTTGCAGCGGAAAATCCAATCCCGAATTCCGGATCGCCGAACGAACCCTTTCGCGGCTCTCCCGCACCGCCGCGCTGGGAAGCCCCACCAGATCAAAGTTGGGCAAACCGTTCGCCACATCCACTTCCACCTCGACCGGATAGCCCTCTAAACCCAAAACCCCCAAACTGGTAACCGCAGCCAGCACCGCCTTAACCTCCTGGCTAATCATTCCACCCGGGGTATTCGTCGAAAATAGTTATTTTCCTGCCTGTTTAAACTTAAATTCAGGAAATAAATGAACATTTGCATCTATTGGGATTATTCACTTAAATTTACCCCTGCTTACCCGATGCTAAAATAACCGACCCAAAAGGTAATTTTACGTTCCTTCATCATTTTGCCGCTGACCTGAATAACACCCATAACCTAAATCCAGCATAAGATATAAAAATCAATTAAATTGGGAGAAATGCTTATGGCCACCAAAAAATATGTATCGTCTTTTCCAGGTTACCCCTATACTCAGAACAAGTATTTTCCTACGTATTATTACGTGCCTATGTTTGCTTTCCCCGAAGCACTGCGTTTAATCGTGGAATCAGTTAATGGTGAAAGAGAAGATGAACTTTTCTACGACTATCTGCTGAGCGTAGCTCCGTCCAATCAAAAAAATATAATTATTTCCATACGAAACGATGAAAGAAAGCACAATAAACTGCTTCGCGAATTGTACTGGCAACTGACCGGCCGGGATATCCCCCCGGGGCCGGAACCGGAATTTGAAACGCCGGCAAGCTACTGCGATGGAATCCAGCAATCTATATTCGGTGAGCTTTCCGCAGTGGAAAGATACCGCAAGATCCTCTTTGGTCTTGAATTCTTACCCTACCGGAACATAATTACTGAAATCTATACGGATGAATTAAAACACGCTGCTAAATGGAACTATCTATATACTTTAAACTGTCGTTGACCAAGCGTCTGACCCAAACATCAGGCGTCAAAAATCAGCCTTTGTTAAAAAACTTTAGCTTAAATACCGAACTAAACCCCTATTGAAAATACCCCTTTCAAAGTTAACGCCCGCGGCTTTCGCCCGGGCGTTTTCTCTTATTTTAGGCTATAATGTTTATAGGGAAATTTTGGTCCCTAGGGGCATCCGTAAATCTTCGGCACAAATTACTACCGCCAAAAGTGTCCAACCGGGAATATATGCTCCCCAAATAATATTCTTCAGCCAGCTTACATGGCCCCCCGCATAAAGCGGATGAAAAAGGGAATAAGCCACCCCCAGATCGCAGATAAACATGAGGATCCCGGATAGAGCGATCAGCCCAGCGATTGCCGGGCGGTAATAATGCCGAAAAAGTGTACAAACAGCGGACCAGGTCATATAAGACAAGACGATCCCAAAAATCAGGGTGCCGACCAGCATTGGGCCAACGACAAAGGGTTTTAAGGATAAAAATACGTAAATAAAGGTACCGCTGACTGGGATTGCGGTTATAATTTCCGCTTTGCCGAGCTTAAAATTTCGCTGATAAGCAGCAATTAAAAATAAATAGGCAATCAGAAACCCCCCGATGCCCAAGGGAGTCAAATCGAGTTTTAAATTCTCTATGGTGGCGGCAAACACCAGAAAAAAATCAGCGATTACCAGGAATAAAAAGGAGACAGCCATAAGCTTTTGCTCCCAATGTTTTTTGCGGATGCTGCTAACCGCTATAAACAGGGCTGTCATGACCGTATACTTGAGATACTGCACTGCCGCTTCCCCCGGATAAAGTTGGTCAAACCGGAGGATTAAAAGGGTGAGCGGCAGATAGACTGCCAGCAGAATTCTCTGGGCGTTATTCATGGGACATCCCTCGCTTTGCTAAAAAATCGGTCAGGATTGAAAACGAGCCATCCTGATCAAAAGTTTGAAATCCCAAAATTCAATTGATGCTTAATTATTCGGTAAAAACGCAGTTAACTTAGCGTTAATTTTTATATTCTGATGTTAGAATGATAACAACAAATCCAGAGAAATGGGAACCCTAAAAGATATAAGGTGCATTATTTTTAAGACAAGATATTTAAGGCTAATTAAAGTATTTAATAAAGGAGCGAAGCATATGCTGGAAAACCTCAGGACTTGGCTAATGAATCCATCCATATTCTATCCTTTACTGCTTTGGAGTGTCACCTGGAAGGGGATTGCGCTCTGGAATTCGGCCAGAAGAAACCAGCTGGTTTGGTATATCGCCCTGCTCATCATAAACACCGCGGGCTTGCTGGAAATAATCTATCTGTTGTTCTTTAGATCCAAATCTAAATGGACCGGCAGATAAGCGATTGGTTATGAACCGTTTTTAACGGAGGAGGGTTCACTTTAAGTTTAGTTGTCTTTAAACGGGTTGGACTTAAAATTAAGTTTAGCGGCAAGTTGATCGACAAACTGCCGGGCAGTCCGGCCGGACAGGCCGTTATGCCACCTGGCCCACTCGAGTGCCTGAAATTCCAGCTCGTCCCGGCTGATCCCGCCGTTCATCACCATGTGAACATGCGGACGCTTTCCGCTGTACCCTGCTGCCGGCATCTCGTCCCCGCCGATGGCGTACACATATTTGAGCTCCGGCAGTCCGGCCCTTCTCCTCGCCCGCT
>CAZKWP010000006.1:0-7942 GCA_964556555.1 uncultured Syntrophomonadaceae bacterium | reverse complement strand
CCTCGACGAGGGTTGCAGGGTAGTAAATCAAGAGGCCGCTTGCGAGGGAGAGGGAAAAAAGATGGCCAGGCCGAAACGGTCGGCAAAGGACAGCTTTTCCTGCACCGTGTCATCCGCGTGAATCTCGGCTGTTGCGTCCCGGTCGGCAAACAGTTCCCTGACCAGATGCCGCCGGTTGGAAGTCGTGTAAACCAGCACATTAACCGGCAGGATTTCGATCCCACCTTCCAGCACGGCTTTCAATCCCTTATACTCAACTTCGTGTTCCTCAAAAGAAAGGTCGTCAATAAAGATAATGAATTTAAACGCGCGGTCTCTAAGCAGACTGATTATGGCTGGGAGATCGGCCAAGTTCTCCTTGGCCACCTCGATCAGGCGCAGCCCCCTTGACGCATAGCGCTGTTTTAAGGCTTTAATCATAGACGATTTGCCGGTACCTCTCTTCCCATACAGCAGCACGTTACTGGCCGGCAGACCGCTTAGAAAGTATTCCGTATTTTGCAGCAGCTGCTCTTTTTGGCTGGTATATTCCACCAGCTGCTCAAAAACGATCGGGTCCGGATAAGCGATTCCCATCAGTTGACCCTGACCATCCCGTTTCTCCCAGCGAAAAGCGGGAAAACGGGCAAAAATGCCGGTCCCCTGCTCACGGTAGGCGGCGGCCAGGAATTTCAGTTCCGCGCTCCAGTCGGGCACAGTTAACCAGGATTTTAATGTCGCAGGTTCACCGGTTGGTTCCAGGACTAAATCCTGATAATCCAGGATATCTGCCCTCGTTTTGCCTAAGTCGCTGGCGGAATGCAGCCTTTCGGCCACCGCGGTCCGCATGGTCAAGGCGTCGATTTCGGCCAGGTCCTGCAGGCAGCGCAAATCATGCTGGACCACGGTTTTTAGAGACTGACTCAGTTCTTCGCTGGCCCTCCGTTCCGCCTGCCGGCTAAACAAATTTTCGTCCAACAAAATTGCAGCAGCCAAGTGCCTCTGCCAGGCATCGGGCCAGGTTCCCGGCGCGGCCGCCTGGATAAGAGTCGAGAAAAATTGGTAGTAAGCCTCCAGCAGTTCGGTTTCTCCAACTGTCGGCCCAGTTAGAATCTCTAGCAAATTAATAAAACTGCGGACCCCCGGATCCTCCAGCAAACCCCGATATACAATCAACTGCCGCGCTGAATGCCGGGCTTTTAGCAACCGTTTCCCTAATTCCGAATTCAAAGGCGCACAAAGCATGGAGTTTTGCGTGCCGCGATACCTGCTTGACATAGCTTAGATCCTTTCTGTTGATTATCAGTTCGTTTAATTGAAGTCGCAATCCAATCCCAGCTGAAACGCCTATCTGACCGTTTTGATTAAACCGGTTGGATGCATTCCGGGCCCTCGTTTATCGGGCTGTTGACCAAGGTTGACACCCGGTAGGCTTCCAGTTCGGCAACTGGTTTCAGGAGGGATTGGAGAAAAACTGCATCCGCCGGGGAATTAAAAGGATGGTGCAGCCAAAGTTGTTCGTTTTCCGGCTGCAGCACCACCGGCATCCGGTCATGGATTGACCGGACCGAATCAACCGGCTCGGCGGTTAAAATCGTAAACGTGTGGACAAGGTTTCCGTCCGGAGCCTGCCAGGCATCCCATAAGCCCGCCAGACCAAAAAGACCCCGCGACGGAAGGACAATTCGCCAGAGCATTTTTAGCTTACCATCCTTCTGCCACTCGTAGTAGCCGTCTGCGGGGATGATGCACCGCTTACGCCGAAAGCTGGCTTTGAATGCCGGCTTTTCCGCGGCAGTTTCGGACCGGGCATTGATCATCCTCGAACCAATGGCTGGCTCCTTGGCCCAAAACGGGATTAAACCCCAGCGCATAAGCTGCAGCTTATTCTCCGCAATAACCGGCAGCACCTGCCCCGGAGCGGCATTATACCTTGGCAAAAACAGCGGCGGCTCCCCCACGGTGCCAAACCGACCGGCTACTTCCAGCGGCCCGACAGTAAGCGTAAATCTTCCGCACATACGCATCCCCGCCTGTCTTTATTGATTAACCAAATTCCCACAGTTAAAGTCTCTTTCAAAAACTAAAACGCTTAACCCAAACATCTTTAAATATTGCATCGGACTCAAAAGTCAAAAAGCTGCGGGGATATGGTTTAGACTGACCACCCGGTTCTCCGAGCCTATTATGACCGCAATGACGTCAAAGCGGACTGGCCTCTCGACCGGAGATTGAGTATGCAGATAATACTGGGCGATGCGTCTTACCCTGTCCCTTTTGCTTTGGTTTATGCTTTCCTCCGGCCGGCCGAATCGCTGGCTGCGTAAAGAGCGCACTTCCACGAATACGGTTAGCCCGTCTTTAGTGACGATTAGATCAATTTCCCCCAGTTTACAGCTATAATTTCTGCTTATAAGCCGATATCCCTGTTCCAGCAGATAGGCTAAGGCCAGATCTTCTCCCAGCCGACCTGTCTCTTTGCGGCGGTCTTTCATGAGTGCTAACCACCTTTAATCTCTTTTCTATGGGGCGGACCCGGTAGTATGTAATAATTAAGCGCGAACCTCTCGGGTTGATTCCCGTACTGGCGCAAAAGAATAGCGGTGAATCGGACAGGGACCCAGACGCCTCAAGGCGGCTAAATGTTCAGGGGTTCCATACCCTTTATGCCTTATAAACCCATACCCTGGATAAACCGTATCCAAACGTTCCATTAATTCATCCCGGGCTACCTTAGCCAAAATTGAAGCTGCGGCAATTGAGGCACTTCGGGAATCTCCGCGAATCAAGCCGGCCTGGGGGATTTTAAGCTGCGGAATCACCATGCCGTCAACCAAGAGGTAGTCGGGGATGACCGCCAAACCGCGCACGCATCGCCGCATCGCTTCCAAGGCCGCCTGCCGGATATTATATTGATCAATATAAGCCACATCAACTTCGGCCACGGCCCAGGCTAAGGCCCGCTCCTTGATCAGCGCGGCCAAATCGGTTCGTCGCCCGGGCGAAAGCTGCTTGGAGTCGTTCAGACCAGGCAGCCAAACGCCGCCGGGTAAGATAACCGCCCCGGCTACGACCGGTCCGGCTAAAGGCCCGCGGCCCACCTCATCAATCCCGGCGATCCCTTGACAGCCAATACTCCATAAATCCCGTTCCAATTCGTATAAGTGGCTTAAACGGGTCTTCTCTTTTTCCCAATCCGGGCTCTTCCCGGGAGCGGACCAACCCGCTTTCGTTAAATCAGCCCCCGGCTTTATCCGCTGCAAAGCAATAGCACCTCTCCCTATCCCTATCCCGATACCTGACCAAAATATTATAATGATTTCGCTTTGCCGGACCGAATTTCCTGCCCCGGGTGCGGCCAAAAAACAACTTCTGGCCTTCTTAGACGTAGAATAAAGGCAGTACCAGCCGACCATTCATCGCCGTAAAAAGCAACTATTGCGGTTTAATGCCTGAACGGACAAAATAACGGATGCGGGCGGCGTGGGTGTCAAACCGGCCGCAATAAAAAACAACCCCTTGGCGGCTAAACCTCGAGGCTGTTACGCAGCAGAAATATTATTAGTTCCTACTGAACTTTACCAGTATGTTTTAAAAGAAATATTTTTTGCAAAGTGTTTTAAGATTTGGCGGGCGGTTCATCAAGGGTGATCCGACCGATTTTGCCCTCCCTAAACTCCTGGATCAGCATGTAAGCGGCTTTTACCGTATCGACCTGTCCTCCGGTCTGCAAAAATCCCCGGCGCTGCCCAATCGTCTTCAGCAGTTCATAAGCTTCTGCTCCCTCGACGGGCTGAACTTTAATCTGATACCGGGAACGCAGCGCCTCCGGGGCTACCTTGGAGAGCAGGCTAACCAATCGAGCACCCACATCTTCTAAATCATACACCAGATCACTCACCGCGCCGGTTACGGCCAGCTTAAAGCCAACCTCAGGGTCTTCAAATTTCGGCCAGAGAATGCCGGGGGTATCCAAAAGCTCTACGTCCTGACCGATCCGAATCCACTGTTTGCCGCGGGTTACCCCCGGTTTATCCCCGACCCGGGTAACGGCTCGTTTGGTTAAACTATTAATAAACGCCGACTTGCCAACGTTGGGAATCCCCACCACCATCGCCCGGACGGCTTGCTCCCGGCGTCCCCTTAAACGTAAAGCTTCTATTTTATCTTCGACTAAGGCTTTGGCAATCGTGACAATCTGGGAAATGCCCTTGCCCGATTTAGCACTCAAGGCAATGGCCGGAGTTCCCTCCTCGCGAAAATAAGCGCACCATGCCTGCGTTTTATCCGCTGCCGCCAGGTCCTCTTTGTTTAAAACAACCAGTCTGGGCTTTGTATCTAATAACGTCTGCATATCCGGATTCCGGCTGCTTAAAGGAATCCGGGAATCGACCAGTTCAATAATCACGTCGACCAAACTTAAGTTTTGCCGAATCAGCTTTTTGGCTTTCACCATGTGGCCGGGATACCATTGGATATCCAAAAATCTCACCTGCCTTAGTATCAGCTGCCCTAAAGCTAAAGGGACTGCCCAAAGCCAGTCCCTTTTAGTTTATTATCTTTTTTCCCGAATCCGGGCAGCCTTACCAACCCGTTCCCGCAGGTAGTAGAGACGAGCACGTCTTACCCGACCTTTGCGTACGATTTCCACTTTATCAATCCGGGGTGAATGCAGCAGAAAAGTTCTTTCCACCGCCACGCCGTAGGTAATCCGTCTTACGGTAAAGGTTGCTCCCAACCCGCCGCCTCTTTTCCGGATAACCGCTCCTTCATAAACCTGAATCCGTTCCCGGTTGCCTTCAACCACCTTGGCGTGAACTTTTACGGTATCACCCGGGCGAAAATCAGGCAGGTCATTTCGAATCTGTTCTTTTTCAATGGCCTGGATCAAATCCACAGAATGCTTACTCCTTTCTCCTTGGCACAAGCTAAACTTACCCCAATATAGTAAAAATTATAACATGTTCTAAAGCCGAATACAACGATACCCAGTTTTACCCCAGCAAACGATCGATGATGATGGCCGCGGCACTCCGGACCGAGAGGTGATTATAATCTCCCCGGCCCCGAATCGGCTCCAAAATAAAATCGGCTTGCTCAATCAGCGATTTTTCTAAACCCCAGCCGGTGCCAAACACGATTAAAAAATTATCCTGAGAAGCCGACATGCGCCGGCGCAAAGATGCAAAACTGGTCGTCTGCGGATAAACTCGGGCGTCAGTAGTGATGGTCCAGGTTTTTTGTCCATACTCGCGAGTGATGGCAGCTACCGCCTCCTCTAGGGAAGCGGCCAGCCGCAAACAGGCAAAAGCCTGACAGCGGTCCTGGTTGTACTGTGCTCCGTATCCTTCCTTCCAGTATCCCATGATCTCCTCCGCCAGCTGCCGCTGGACCGCCAAGGGATGAACCACAAAATAGTTTTCAACCTTATAAGTAGTGGCCAACCGGGCAATATCGTGCAAATCGAGATTCGTTATGGAAGTTGAAATCACCTGCTGATTCCGGTTATAGACCGGGTGATGTACCAAGGCGATAAAAACCTTCGCTTCTCCCGGTTCAGCCTGGCTAAAAGTTTTGGTTTCGGCCGGGTTTATCCCGAAGGCCAAAGCGGCTGATTTAACCTCCGTTGACATGTTAGCTTTCATCCTCATCTACCTCGGGGAAATCGAGCGCACCTTCGTGATTTTGCTGCAGCAGCTTTTGCTCCCCAGCTGTCAGCTGCGCCTTCTCTAAAAGGTCTTGTCTCCGCTTTTGCGTACGCAGCAGGGATTGTTCCCTCCGCCACTGCTTGATCCGGGCGTGATGCCCGGAAATGAGCACTTCTGGTACCGCTAACCCCCGGTAAACGCGGGGGCGGGTATACTGCGGAAATTCTAACAACCCGGTGTAAAAAGACTCCTCTTCCCCACCTTCGGATTCACCGAGCACCTCGGGAATCAAGCGGGTTACGGCGTCTACCACGACCATGGCCGGGATTTCGCCGCCGGTTAAAATGTAATCCCCGATGGAAATTTCCTCGGGCTCAAGCAAGAGCCGAATCCGTTCATCATAACCCTCGTAGTGCCCGCAGATTAAAACCAGCTGCGAACACCGGGCCAGTTCCCGGGCCTTTTCCTGCGTAAAAGGTTGTCCTTGCGGTGACATTAAAACTAGTCGAGTCTGTTCGGGACCAGACGCGTCACTTTCCGCTGCAATCCGCTGGAGCACCGCTTCTGCGGCAGCAACGACCGGTCCCACCTGGAGAACCATACCGGGTCCCCCGCCAAAAGGATAGTCATCCACGCACTTATGCTTATCCGTTGAATAATCCCGGATATCGATCAGGTTGACGGTTAACAACTGCTTCTCCTGGGCTCTTTTTAAAATGCTGCAGCTTAGCACTCCCTGAAACATTTGCGGAAACAGGGTTAAAATATCGATCTGCACCTTAATCCCCTACCTTAAAGTTCCAGCAGTCCCGGCATTGGCCGGATAACCATCTTTTGTTCTTCCAGGTTAATCTGAGCCACAACCTCCCGCAGAGCCGGTACGAGGAGTTCATGATGATTATCGTCAACCACCTGATAAACATCATTGCTGCCGGTCCGCAAAACATCCCGAACCCGGCCCAGATATTGACCGGTCTCTGAATAAACCGCCAAACCGACGATTTGAAACAGGTAATAATGTCCTTTGGGCAGCGGCATCAACTGGGACTCGGGAATTTGGATCAGGGCATTCCGGTAAAGCAGAGCCTGGTCCCGGTCCTCAATCTCCTGTAATTTCAGCAGGATAAATTGGTTGTGCGGCCTTACGGATGCTATCTGGTGCCGGACTAACTCGTTATCCAGCTGGATAAACACCTCGGTTAACTGGTTAAAGCGATCCGGAAAGTCGGTCAGCGGAATGACCCGCATCTCGCCCTGGATGCCTTGCGCCGTAGTGATCTGACCAATCGTGATCATTTTTGAATTAAGTTCATTAGCTTGTTTCAATTGCTTTGCCTCCGAGAAATCCTGGGTTATTATCGCAACTATTTGAGGATCTCCAGGACTACCCGTTTGCCGTCTTTGGCGGCAGCCGCTTTGATCACGGTACGCATCGCTTTGGCTATTTTCCCCTGTTTGCCGATGACTTTACCCATATCGTCACTGTCTACCCGCAGCTCCAAAATGACAGACTTTTCGCCGTCGATCTGATTCACTTCCACCTTTTCCGGTTTGTCAACCAGGGAACGGGCTAAGATGTCAACTAAATTCTTCATAAATTCAGTAACCCCCTTGGGATTTCCGCATATACATCGTCTCCCAATTTACCTGAAACAAATGGCCGCTAAGCTTCGCTGCCGGCTTTGGCTTCGGCTAACAGCTTGTTAACCCCCGCCTTGTTCAACAGCGCTTTAACGGTTTCCGAAGGTTGAGCGCCAGTCTTAAGCCATTTAATCGCTTTTTCAGCATCAACCTTTAATTCAATAGGATCTTTAGTGGGATTATAATAGCCAAGTTCCTCAATGAACCGGCCATCCCGAGGAGAGCGGGAATCAGCCACGACGATTCGGTAAAATGGATTTTTCTTTGCTCCCATCCGCTTCAATCTAATCTTGGTTGCCAATCAAAACACCTCCTTTCTCTATTGCTGCTGTAATTAAGCAGTGAATTCTATATCAAAACTAGGGCATAAAAGGCAATTTGAGTCCTTTTTTCTTTTTACCGCGCCCTGCTTCGGTAAGCTGTTTCATCATTTTCCGGATCTCATCAAACTGTTTGATTAAGCGGTTTACATCCTGAACGCGGGTTCCGCTGCCGTTGGCAATTCTTTTTCGCCGGCCGCCGTTGATAATCTCCGGGTTGCGTCTCTCGGCCGGGGTCATGGACTTAATCATGGCCTCTACTTTGGCCAATTCTTTGGGATCAAAATCTTTTTCCATTTTCTTTAATTCCCGCGCCCCACCGAGGCCTGGAATCATACCCATGATCTGGTCCAG
>CAZKWP010000005.1:0-45733 GCA_964556555.1 uncultured Syntrophomonadaceae bacterium | reverse complement strand
ATATTGACCACGGTAAGTCTACGCTGGCAGACCGGATACTGGAGTATACCGGCGCTATTACTGAGCGGGAAATGATGGAGCAGGTCTTAGATCAGATGGACCTGGAACGGGAGCGCGGCATCACCATTAAACTCACGGCCGTTAATCTGCGCTACCGCGCGCGGGATGGTCAGGAGTATATGTTGAATCTGATTGATACACCCGGACACGTAGATTTTACTTATGAGGTTTCCCGGAGCTTGGCTGCCTGCGAAGGGGCCATCCTGGTAGTCGACGCCTCCCAGGGAATCGAGGCGCAAACCTTGGCCAATGTCTACCTGGCGGTGGAAAATAACCTGGAGATTATCCCGGTAATCAATAAAATCGATCTGCCCAGTGCCGAACCCGATCGGGTTCGCCAGGAGATTGAGGAGGTTATTGGCCTGGATGCCAGCGGGGCGATTCTGGCTTCCGCCAAGTCCGGCCTGGGCATCGAAGATATCTTGGAGGCGGTTGTCCAAAAGATTCCTCCGCCTCGCGGCGAGCAGGCCGGACCCTTACGCGCCCTGATTTTTGATTCTAATTTTAACGCTTACAAAGGGGCGATCTCCTATTTGCGGGTGGTCGACGGTCAAGTCGAAAAGGGCATGCAAATTAAAATGATGTCTACCGGTTTAGTCTTTGAAGTTACCGAAGTCGGTGTTTTTACCCCTTCTTTAAAAGTAGTGGAACGGCTGTCCGTCGGGGAGGTTGGTTATCTGGCGGCCAGCGTGAAAAACGTCAAAGATACCCGGGTTGGGGACACGATTACTGGGGCGGAATATCCGGCCGTTACCCCTTTGCCGGGTTACCGGGAAGCGGCTTCGATGGTTTTTTGCGGTCTGTATCCGGTAGAAGCCTCCGAATATTCGGATCTGCGGGATGCCCTGGAAAAATTAAAACTAAATGACGCTTCCCTGCGCTACGAACCTGAGAGTTCAGCGGCCTTGGGGTTTGGTTATCGCTGTGGATTTTTAGGACTCTTGCATATGGAAATTGTCCAGGAACGGCTGGAACGGGAATACGGACTAGCCTTAATAACTACTGCCCCCAGCGTTGTTTATCGGGTGTTAAAAACTGATGGATCCGAGGTGCGAATTGAAAATCCCGCCTTTTGGCCGCCCACGACCCAGATTGACAAGGTGATGGAACCGTACGTCAAGGCCACAATCATGGTGCCTTCGGAATATGTCGGGGTCATCATGGAGTTGTCGCAGGAAAAACGCGGGATCTTTTTAAATATGGAGTATATGTCGGCGACTCGGGTGATGATTACCTATGAACTGCCGTTAAGTGAAATAATTTACGATTTCTTTGATCAACTGAAGTCTCGGACTAAAGGGTATGCTTCTTTAGACTACGAGTTAACCGGGTATCGGGAGTCGGATTTGGTGAAACTCGACATTTTGGTAAACGGAGAATCCGTAGATGCCTTATCCTTTATTGTGCATCAGGATCGGGCGCAGCAGCGGGGCCGAAGTTTAGTGGAGAAACTGAGGAGTTTGATTCCCCGCCAACTGTTTGACGTCCCCCTGCAAGCAGCCATTGGCTCCAAGATTGTGGCCCGGGAAAACATCAAGGCCCGGCGCAAAGACGTTTTGGCCAAGTGCTACGGCGGCGATATCAGCCGGAAAAGAAAGCTGCTCGAGAAACAAAAAGAGGGTAAGAAGCGGATGAAGCAGGTGGGGAATGTAGAGATTCCCCAAGAGGCTTTTATGGCCGTTTTAAAGGTAGATTAGGAAGATGCAGAAAGCAGGGCAGTCAGCAGCCGGTAACCGGGAAGCTACCGCTGACCGGAAAGCTGCGGTTAACCAGGAAACCGCCGTGAACCAGGAAACCTCTGCGAAGGAGGCGAAACCGCAGCCGGATAAACCGGGGTCGAACCAAGCGGATTCGGAACGGGAACCGAGAGGTCTGGCGGTCTACGTGCATGTCCCTTTTTGCCGGCAAAAGTGTTTGTACTGCGATTTTTATTCTTTGCCCATAGCCGGGCAAAATATACTTTTGTATGTAGAAACAGTTCATTTAGAACTTGCTCAGTACCTTAAATTCTTTAAGCGGCTGGAAGGGGAAATCCCCCGGCTGACTTCCTTGTATATCGGCGGTGGAACCCCAACTTGTTTGCCGAAAGAACTGTTGCTTAAATTAATAAGGGGTTGTTATGCAGCGTTTGCCGCTCCCCCAGAAATTGAAATTACCGTGGAGGCCAATCCGGGTACGGTTGACCGCGAGCTGCTCACGGCGCTTAAAGCCGAAGGCGTCAATCGGCTATCTTTAGGGGTGCAAACCATGGATCAATGCCTGCTCAAGCGGCTGGGCCGCCGGCATACCGCTGAGGAGGCCAAGCAGGCAGTGGAATTAGCCCGGGGAGCGGGATTTGAAAATCTTAGCCTGGATTTGATGTATGGGCTGCCGGGACAGTCAAAGGAGCATTGGCAGGATACGGTGGAAAAGGTGCTGACGTTAAACCCGGAGCACTTGTCCGCTTACAGCTTAAAGGTGGAAGCGGGCACGCCTTTTTTTCAGCTTGAGCAGAGCGGGAAATTAGACCTGCCGGGAGAAGACCGGGAAGCGGAAATGTTTGAGTGGCTGAGGGAACGGGTGCGAAGAGCGGGGTATGTTCATTATGAAATCTCTAATTTTGCCAAACCCGGTTTTGCGGCGCAGCATAATCTGGTTTACTGGCGAAATCAGGAATACTTGGGGTTGGGGCCAGCCGCTTATTCCGGCCTGCGGGGGATAAACCCGGCTGAGATCTGGGGAGAACGCCTCCCAACGCGGCCTTTGCCAATGCCAACAACCGCTGCCGCGCCGTTAATCCGCTTTGGCAACCGGTCGGATTTGGATGATTATTTACAGTCCGTCCGACAGTTAAAATCTCCGGTTGGTTTTACAGAGGTCATCGGCCCAACGCTGGAAAAAGCAGAAACGATGTTTCTGGGTCTAAGACTGCTAAAGGGGATAAATAAAGCCGCCTTTAAAGAGCGTTTTGGGGTAACAATAGAGCAGGCTTATCCGGGGGTCGTGGAGAAGCTGCAGCGAGAAGGTCTGCTGCGGGAAAACGAAGAATGGCTGGCTTTGAGCGACCGGGCCATTCTACTGGCCAACCAGGTATTTCAGGAGTTTTTGCCTTAACCATAAAAAATAGATTAATTGCAAAGGTAATTGCCAATAATAATTCTAAAGCGGATTATTTTAGACGGTTAGCCTAAGTTTCCGCCAACTCTAGTTTACCAGCGACTTGACAAAGGCTGCAAGCGGTGGTAATTTTTTAAATAGAAGAGTTAGCACTCAACTTAGCCGAGTGCTAACAAGTGCAAGGGGGGGTGCCGGTGGATATTGATGGCAGAAAACAGAAGGTCCTTGAAGCCATAATTAAGGATTATGTAGCTACCGCAGAACCAGTTGGATCGCGCACCATTGCCCGGAAATATAATTTAGGGGTCAGCTCGGCTACCATTCGCAACGAAATGGCTGACCTTGAGGAAATGGGCCTGATTGAGCAGCCGCATACCTCGGCGGGCCGAATTCCTTCCCAGTTAGGGTATCGTTATTATGTTGATTGTTTGATGGAATCCTATAATCTGACGGACGAAGAACAAGTTCAGATTCAAAAGAAATTCCTGCAAAAGACCAGGGACCTGGAGCAAATGATTTTAGAAACCAGCAAGCTCCTGTCCCAGTTCACTAATTATACGGCCATGGTCACGGGTCCGATTCCCATTCAGGGGCGGTTTAAACAGATTCAGCTAATCCAGCTGCAGCCCCAAACCGCGCTGCTCTTAGCGGTAACCGAATCCGGGGCGGTAATTCATAAGATGCTGGAGTTTCCGGAACCGGTATCGGCAGCGGACCTGTATCAGGTATCCCAGACCTTTAACGCGAAAATGCAGGGCATAACCTTTAAGGAAATCCAAAAGACCCTGCTTAAGGAATTGTATGCGGAACTGCAGCAGCAAAAAGAAATTTTGAATACGACCTTAGAGCTTTTGGACGAGTACTTGCACACCCCGGAATGGGAAAAAGTCTACCTGGGCGGGATAATCAATATTTTGAATCAGCCTGAATTCAGGGATGTGGAAAAAATTCGGCGCATCTTAAGCGTCCTTGAGGAAGAAGACGAGATTCGCGAGTTGTTAACCGAGAGTTCCGGCACCGGGGTAACCGTCCGGATTGGCGGGGAAAACCGCCGGGAAGAATTCCAGGACTGCAGCGTACTAACCGTTACCTATGAAATTGACAACAAATCACAAGGCCGGGTTGGCCTTTTAGGCCCCACTCGCATGGAGTATCCTAAAGCTACCAGCTTTTTAGAGTATGTCGCGTTGATTTTATCGGAAGCTCTACGCGGTTATCGCGGATAAAGTTCGGGTAGGTGAGGGGCAGTATCAGGATAAAGGAGGCCCTTATATTGAGTGCCAAACAGAGCGGCAGCGGCAACGTTAATGAGGGTGGCGAGCGAGTTACCGCCCTGATTACGAATGCCAATGCTATTCGCGCCATTTCCGCCGCGGTTGAAGGGACCATTGGCCCTAAAGGCCTAGACACCATGTTGGTTGACGAATTTGGCGATGTAGTTATCACCAATGACGGAGTAACCATTTTGGACCTGATGGAGGTTCATCACCCAGCTGCGCGGCTGCTTATAAAAATTGCCCGCGCGCAGCAGGAGGCTGTGGGCGACGGAACCACCACCGCTACGATTCTGGCCGGCGGATTGGTTAACGAAGGGGTCAATCAGGTAGCTCGCGGTGTACCGGTAGCCCGGGTGATCGAAGGGCTGCGTTTCGGGACGCGCAAGGCAATCCAGGCCCTGCAGGATGCTTCCCGACCCGTGAATTCTGATGATTTAGCTTTGCGGCAGGTGGCCCTGATTGCGGGACGAGGTTATGAGGACCTGGCTGATTTAGTGATCGAAGCGATTAAACTGATCGGCCCGGAAAAGCTAAAAGACCCGGCGTTTAAACTGGCTGATACGATCGTAGCCCGGGAAGCGGTGGAAAATGAAGTTTTTCAAGGATTGATTTTAAATAAACAAAGAATGAACCGACAGATGCCTTCTGAACTATCGCCGGTCAAGGTGCTGATTATCGACGATGCCCTGGAACCGGAAGAGTTTGAAGAGGAGGCTTTGGCAACTGAGACCGGGGTAGCCCGCTACCTGGAACTTAGAGAAGAATACAAGAGGAATCTGGCCAAAATCGTTAAGCTGGGGGTTAACCTGGTCCTGGTGGACCGGGGAGTGGATGATTACGCGGAAGAGTTTTTAACTGAAGCTGGGGTGCTGGTGGTGCAGCGGGTTCCTTTCCGGGAAATGCGCAAGGCCGCGGAATTAACCGGGGCGCGCATGCTCAAGCGGACCAGTCTCAAACGAAGTCCGGAGGATTTGGCCAAGTTGATCGGGCAGGCGGATCGGGTTTTTGAAGACGAGCGGCTGGAGCAAATCAAGCTCTTAGGCGGTCAGGGCAAAACCTTGGCCACCATAGTCGTCGGAGCCGCTACCCAGGAAGTGGTGGGGGAACGAAAAAGGATGGCCAAAGACGCCGCCTCCGCTGCCCAGGCTGCTTTAAAGGGCGGGTTGGTTGCCGGTGGCGGAGCCATAGAATTAGCCTTAGCCCGGCAGGTAAACCAAGCCAGAAGTGAGGTTAAGGGCATGGCCGCCTACGGGGTAGATTGTCTGGCCGAAGCCTTAAAGCGCCCTTTTGCCCAGATTGTCAGCAATGCCGGTTTCAATCCTTTGGAGAAACTGGGAGATGTGCTGGCCGCCCAGGCGGAAACCGGTCAAGAAACGTTGTCGATTGACTGTGAAACCGGGGAAGTTAAGGATATGCTGGAGCTGGGGGTCATGGACCCCACCCTGGTCAAACTGCACGCCTTAACGGCGGCCGTAGAGATTGCGGAGGCCATTTTACGGATCGACACGATTGTGAAGAAAAGAGAGCGCGGTGCTAACCAGGAAATGAAAGAGTTTGAACTGTAATGCCTGGCCAGGCGGCAACAAATTAATTTTAAAATTAATTTAATTAGGAAGGTGACCAGATGTCAAATGAAATTAATGCTGCGGGAGTGGCTGAGGATCCGGTTAACCGGGGAGAACCGGTAACGGCAGATTTTGCGGATAACCCCAACCATCAAGGTGCAGACGCAGCGGAAATTTCTGCGGAGGATTTAATTGAAAAGCTGTCTCAGGAAGTTGAGACGAGTAGAGCCAAAGCGGAAAAATACTACCGCAACCTGTTGCGCCTGGAAGCGGATTTTGATAACTTCCGCCGGCGGACGCAGCAGGAGAAAGCGGAAACTCAGGCTTTTGCAGCGGTACGGGTGATTACCGACTTGCTGCCGGTTTTGGACAATCTGGAGCGGGGCTTGGACGCCGCTGAAAAATCCCAGGATTTTAATGGTTTGTTAGCCGGTTTGCAGTTGGTATACCGAGGATTTAAAGATATTTTAAGCCGCGAAGGCCTGCAAAAAATCGAGGCCCTCGGGATGCAGTTTGATCCTAATCTGCACGAGGCGATTATGAGCGTGCCGGCCACCAACAGTCAGGAAGATAATCGGGTAGTACAGGAATTACAAAAGGGCTATAAAATGCGGGACAAGGTGATTCGGCCAGCCCGGGTAGCCGTAGCCAAAGAAACGGCTGAAAATCAGTAAGCAGGCAAGCATAACGAAATGAACTATTGGCTATAAATACCAGTCAGTTAAAATATTAGATGATATGGAGGGATTAATTAATGGCAAAGCTGGTAGGGATTGATTTAGGGACTACTAACTCGTGTGTAGCCATACTTGAGGGCGGTCAGCCAACCGTTATTCCTAACCGGGAAGGAGGCCGGATAACCCCTTCGGTAGTAGGTTTTTCCAAAAGCGGCGAACGTCTGGTGGGTCAGATCGCGAAGCGGCAGGCAGTAACCAATGCTGACCGGACGATTATGTCCATTAAACGTTATATGGGAACCGATCATAAAGTCAAAATCGACAATAAAGAATACACCCCGCAAGAAATCAGCGCCATGATCTTACAGAAACTAAAATCAGACAGCGAGGCTTATCTGGGACAACCGGTCACCCAAGCGGTAATCACAGTGCCCGCCTACTTCACGGACAGTCAACGTCAGGCGACGAAAGACGCAGGGGCCATTGCCGGGCTTGAAGTACTGCGGATTATTAATGAACCGACGGCGGCAGCGCTCGCTTATGGTCTGGATAAGCAGGACCAGGACCACACCATTTTGGTGTATGACTTGGGCGGTGGCACCTTTGACGTTTCCATCCTCGACTTGGGCGGAGGGGTATTCGAAGTTAAGGCCACCAGCGGGAACAACCGGCTGGGGGGAGATGATTTTGACAAACGGATCATGGATTGGGCTGTTGCTGAGTTTAAGAAAGAAACCGGGGTTGATCTGGGCAACGATAAGATGGCGCTGCAACGCCTGCGGGAAGCGGCGGAAAAGGCCAAGATTGAACTTTCGACCGTGGTCACGGCAAATATCAATTTGCCGTTTATCACCGCAACCTCCGCGGGACCGCAGCACCTGGATCTGACCTTAAGTCGGGCTAAATTTGAAGATTTGATCCGCGACTTAGTGGAATTGACCATTGGTCCCATGAAACAGGCGATCGCCGACGCGAAACTGGAACCGAAAGATATTCAGCGGGTTATTCTGGTCGGTGGTTCGACCCGGGTTCCGCTGGTAGAAAAAGTAGTTAAGGAAGTTACGGGCAAGGAACCTTACAAAGGGATCAACCCCGATGAAGTTGTAGCCATGGGGGCCGCGATTCAGGCGGAGATCGTGTCCGGCAAAGGAACGGGCGACATTGTCCTCCTGGATGTTACGCCTCTTTCTTTGGGAATTGAAACCCTAGGCGGCATTTTTACCAAGCTGATTGAACGGAATACCACCATCCCGATTGAAAAGAAACAAATCTTTTCCACGGCTGCGGATATGCAGCCCAGTGTAGAAATCCATGTGATGCAGGGTGAACGGAAAATGGCTGCCGACAATAAGACGCTAGGCCGATTTATCCTGGACGGTATTCCCCCGGCTCCCCGCGGAGTACCGCAGATTGAGGTTAAATTCGATATTGACGTCAATGGCATCGTGCATGTTTCCGCTAAAGATCTGGGTACCGGCAAAGAGCAGATGGTGACAATTACCGGCTCCAGCGGTTTGACGAGCGATGAAATTGAAAACATGCGCAAAAATGCGGAAGAAAACGAAGAAGAAGACAAGAAACGCTTTGAAGAAGCGGAAGCCCGCAATAATGCCGACTCCCTAGTGTACCAAACGGAAAAAACCCTGAGTGAACTGGGCGATAAAGGGGACGCAGCAGAACGGGCCAAAATCGAAGAACTGAAGAACCAGCTGAAAGAGAACCTGGCCACCAAGTCATTAGACGAGATTAAACGGCAAAGCGAGGAGCTTACCTCCTTACTGTACGCCTTTTCTTCCAAGGTATATCAAGATACTGCGGCCCAGCCGGGACCGGACGCTGCCCCGGGCAAAGAAGACGCGGCTAAGGATGAATCAGTGGTTGACGCTGATTATACGATGGTCGATGAGGATAACAAGGACACCAAATAAAAATATTGACCCTGAAGCAGACCAGGGAGAAATCCCTGGTCTGGGCCGGTTAATCTGGTTAGGTTAAGATGAAGTTTTCCAGGCGAGGGTGGTTTAGCAAACCATCCTTAGCCAACCGGAGGAGCTGTAGGATGAGCAAGCGCGATTATTATGAGGTTTTGGGAGTGAGTTCCGGGGCTAATGAAGCGGAACTAAAAAAAGCATACCGCAAGCAGGCCTTGAAGTTTCACCCGGATCGCAATAAAGATGATCCAAATGCCGGCGAAAAGTTTAAAGAGATTAATGAAGCTTATGAAGTATTGAGTGACCCGGACAAAAGAGCCGCTTACGACCAGTATGGGCATGCCGCCTTTGAGCAGCCAGGAACTGGTGCGGGCGGTTTTGGAGGGTTTGGGGGCGGTTTTGGCGACCCCATGGATATTTTCGAAAGTTTTTTCGGGGGAGTTTTCGGCGGAGGCTTTGGGGGGAGCCGCCAGCGCAGCGGGCCGCAAACCGGCGCGGACCTGCGGCTGGATTTGCAGATCACCTTAGAGGAAGCCTTTGCCGGGGCGGATAGAGAAATTGAGATCCCACGTAATGAGGATTGCACTGAGTGCCACGGCTCCGGGGCCGCCAAAGGCACCCAGCGGGTAAAGTGTACGTCTTGTCAGGGAACCGGTCAGATCCGGGTAGTCCAGAATACCCCTTTGGGCCGTTTTCAGACCGTCCGTTCCTGTTCCCATTGCGGGGGAGAAGGAACGATTATTGAAAAACCTTGCCCGGAATGCCGTGGTCAGGGTAAGGTCCGGCGTGTCCGGAAACTGAAGGTGCAGGTGCCGGCGGGAATTGATAATGAATCCCGTCTAAGAATGAGCGGCGAAGGCGAGGCTGGGCTGCGCGGAGGACCCCCAGGGGATTTATATATCTTTATATTTGTTAAACCGCATTCCTTATTTAAACGGCAAAATGACGACCTTAACACCGAAGTTACTATCAACATGGTGCAGGCCGCCTTGGGCACGGTAATCGAAGTGCCCACTCTAGAAGGGCAAGCGGCTTTGAAGATTCCGGAAGGAACCCAGACTGGCTCCGTATTCCGGTTGAAAGGGAAGGGCATGCCCCGCTTGCGGGGGAACAGCAAAGGGGATCTGCATATTCGGGTGGTAGTTAAAACACCCAGCCGGCTTAACTCGGAACAAAAAGAGCTCTTGCAGAAACTCGGCGTGACCATGGGCCTGTACACGCCGGAAGAAGGCGGGACCGGTTATGTGGAAGTAAATAAGGTCAAGATCAAGGAAAAAAAAGAAAAAAAAGACAAAGAAAAGGATAAAGGCTTTTTCGATAAAGTCAAGGATGCTTTAATCGGTTAGGCTCTCGATACAAGGGTAAAGTAAACGCTAAACCCGAACGTTAGGCTAATCGTAGGCCTAAAACTTTAGACCCGGGTTACGGGCAGAAGAGGTGCAGCAGTGATCTGGCAGGAAATTAAAATTACCACTACCCCGGCCGCTGCGGACGCGGTAGCCAATTTGTATCATGACCTGGGGTTTGGCGGGGTGGTCATTGAAGACCCCCAGCTCCTGGAGGAGTATACCCGCTCGGCCGGCTGGGATTGTTACAAGCTACCTCTGGAGGCGCTGCAGGGAGATTTAATTACGGTAAAAGGCTATTTACCCATGGACATTAATGAAGCCGGCCGTGTGGGGGAAGAACCTGCCGTAATGCAGGAGTTTCGGCGGCGGCTTTTAGAATTATGGCAGCACTTTCAGGGGGCAGAGGGCCAGATTTCTTTAAGTCAGGTTACTGAGGAGGATTGGGCGAACAACTGGAAACAGTATTATCACCCAGTCAAGATTTCCGACCGAATTGTAGTGAAACCTTCTTGGGAAAATTATCAGCCCGCGGACGGTGAAGTAGTGATTGATCTCGACCCGGGCATGGCTTTTGGAACTGGTACCCATCCGACTACGGTGCATTGTTTAAAGGCTTTGGAGAATCATATGCACGCCGGGGATCTGGTTATCGATGTGGGAACTGGTTCGGGGATCTTGGCGATTGCCGCGGCCAAATTAGGCGCGGCGCGGGTTTTAGCCATTGACTTGGACCCGTTAGCCGTAAGTATAGCCCAAGAAAATATTTTGACCAATCAGGTGGAGGACCGGGTGCAGGTAGTGGCCGGTAATCTTTTGGAACCAGCGGGAAGTTTGCAAGCGGATATAATCACCGGCAATTTAATCGCCGCAATCGTTAAGCGCTTGGCTCCTTCCGCTTATGCCCGGTTAAAGCCGGGCGGGATTTTTATCGGGGCCGGCATTATTCAGGGACGTCTGGCCGAGGTGCTCGAAGAACTGGAAGCGTGGGGCTTTAAGCCCTTAGAAATTACAGATGAGGGCGAATGGTCCACGGTTATTGTTACCCGGGGGTAGGCTTAAACCGTAATCAGCCGGCGCAATACCGCTAAACCGCCATACCCTTCAGCCCTATAAAGGGCAGGTTACCGTAAATTCGCCATAATCATTATTGCAGATTTCTTATAAAAGAGTGCTTAAACCTTAAATTATCTGAACGGATGGTCGGGAGCAAGGAAGAATGGGTTTAAATCGGTTTTACGTTCCCCCGGAACGGATTAAGCAGGGTGAGGCCATAATTGAGGGGCCGGAAGCGAATCATCTGGCTAGGGTTTTGCGGCTCCTGCCGGGGGAGCAGGTACGGGTATTTGATGGTCAGGGACACGAGTACCTTTCCCGCATTCGGGAGATTGATGGTCCGCGCGTGTTTGTGACCCTGGAAGCGGAGCCTGGAACGAATAATTTGTCGGTTAAACGGGAGCCACCGCTTAAAATTATTTTAGGTCAGGGCATGCCCAAGGGCGAGAAAATGGAGCTGATTATCCAAAAAGGGACCGAGCTTGGGGTGGCCAGGGTGATTCCTTTGGTGACTGAGCGGACAATTATCCGTCTGGAGCCGGACCGGGCGGTCAAGCGGCAGCAGCGGTGGCAGAAGGTGGCTGCGGAGGCGGCCCGGCAAAGCCAGCGTACCCTAATTCCGCAGGTAGACCTGCCAACTAGTTTTAATGAAGTTTTAAATGCGCTCCCTAACCCGGATACGACCTTATGTTTAATCCCTTGGGAGGACGAGTCGACTTGTTTTTTGAAGCCGCTGCTTAGGCAGCGCGCGGCTGTACCGGAATTGGTTTGGGTTTTTATTGGACCGGAAGGCGGTTTTTCGGCGGCAGAGATTGAGCAGGCCCGAGCCGCCGGGGTGATCCCCGTTTCATTGGGGCCGAGAATTCTGCGCACGGAAACTGCCGGGTTCACGGTATTGACCATGCTTTTATACGAGTGGGGCGACCTGGGTGGGGCAGGAGGTTGAAAATAGTGGCAAAAACGGTGGCAGCCCATACGCTGGGCTGTAAGGTTAATCAACAGGAAACAGAGGCGGTGCTCGAGTTTTTCCGATTACAGGGATACTCGGTGCGAGACTTTGCCGAAACCGCTGATGTTTATCTGATTAACACCTGTACCGTTACCCATCTGGGGGATCGTAAATCCCGGCAAATGATTCGCCGGGCGCGCCGGCAAAACCCGTACGCTATTGTGGTGGTAATGGGCTGTTACGCACAGCGGGCCCCGGGGGAGATTATGGAAATACCCGGGGTGGACCTGATCGTGGGTAATCAGGACCGGGCGCAAATAATGCCGCAGTTGGCTAATTTGCTGGCAGCCCAAGATAAGCGGGGGGATTCGATAAGTCCGATAAGTCTGGTGCGGGATATTGGGAACGCCCGTACTTTTGAGGAATTGCCGCTTAACTTGGAACGGAATCGAATCCGGGCTCAAGTTAAGGTACAGGATGGCTGCAATCAATTTTGCACCTACTGTATCATTCCCTATACCCGCGGTCGGGTACGCAGTCGGCCCGCCGAGCGGGTGGTGGACGAGGTTTCCCAATTAGTGGCCGCAGGTTTTGCGGAAATAGTCCTGACCGGGATTCATACTTCCGCCTACGGACTGGAGTGGCGAGACGAAAAAGGACACCCCAATTTAGCGGATTTGGTTCGGATTATTTTGGAGCGGGTACCGGGTTTACTGCGACTGCGCATCAGTTCTTTAGAACCAACGGAAATTCCGGAAACACTGCCCGAAATCATGGCAGAGTCTCCGGTCCTATGCCGGCACCTTCATATACCTTTGCAGAGCGGGGATGATCAGATTCTGCAGAAAATGCACCGACCCTACACAGCCGGACAGTACCGGACTTTAGTCGATCGCTTACGGAAGCAGATTCCGGGCCTGGCCATAACTACCGATGTGATGGTTGGTTTCCCGGGGGAAGCCGAGGCCCATTTTCAAAGGAGTTACGATTTTATTCAAGAGCTGAGCTTCAGCGACCTGCATGTTTTTAAATATAGTCCGCGTACCGGTACCCCAGCCGCTGCTTTTAAGGAGCAGGTGCCAGCAAAGGCCAAAGAATTTCGTAGTCAGCGGCTGCTGGCTTTAACTTCCGAACTGAAACTGCGTTTTGCCGCACAATTTGCCGGTAAAACCTTAACCGTGTTGCTGGAGGAAGAAACGGAAGTCCTTAATCCGAAAGCCGGGGTTTTAGACAGATTGGAGCGGGGCCAGGTGAGCGGCTCAGCGATCCGGTGTTGGATGGGGTATACGGATAATTACCTGCGGGTGGCGATCATCCCAAACGCGGGTAGGTTAAGTGCAACCCATGAATCCTTATCCGCGGGGAGTCTAATTCCGGTTATCCTGCAGCCGGGGAGCCCCGAGTTCTCATGGGGCCGCTTAACCGAATCAACCGATTTACAGCAAAATAACTGAAACAAAACCGTGACAACTAAAATATAAAGTTCAGTAATCATGATTTAAGGTTTGAAGGTTAAGCCGGGCGAAAGATTTGTCGGCAGTGGAATTTATGATTCAGCGGGAATAGGCTAAAGTGAAGGGGGTGTTAAGTTTGTGCGATTGTTTGTTTTGTAAAATTGTGGCGGGAGAAATTCCAAACCAGACGGTTTACGAAGATGAACGTGTCCTGGCCTTTCACGACATCAACCCAGAGGCGCCGGTACATATCCTGATAATTCCCAAGCAGCACCTCAGTTCCCTGGCGGAGGTCGGAGAAGCGGATCAAGCGCTGCTGGGCTATTTGCAGGTCTGCGCTTCTAAAATTGCCCGGACCGCCGGGTTGGCGGAGAACGGCTACCGGCTGGTCAGCAACGCCGGGCCGGACGGGGGGCAAACGGTAAATCATTTGCATTACCATCTGTTAGGCGGCCGCTCCATGCAATGGCCACCAGGTTAAGCTTTTGTTGACGCACTCGAATGTGTATAGTATAATAATTCAGTATCTTGGCAACGTTGGTGTCAAGCGGGGAATCAACACGGTTTAACCTTATTCTTTTGGCATTATCTCCAAGGTGGAGGGAGGGATACGAGTGAGCGAAGTCAAAGTAGGAAAGAATGAATCCCTTGATAGTGCCCTGCGCCGGTTTAAGAGATCATGTCAAAAAGCAGGTGTTATGGCGGAAGCTAGGAGAAGGGAACACTACGAAAAACCTAGCGTAAAGCGCAAAAAGAAATCGGAAGCTGCGCGGAAACGCAAATATAAGTAAGCATCAGGTGATTACGCTGCCTGATTAAGCGGAGCCGATATTCTAAAAAAGAATTATACATTAATGTTGAATAGTAAGTTGAGAATTTAAGAACCGGTGTGTGGCAGACAGGAACTCCGTAGATTCTTAGGTTTGAAGATTTATAGGTCTGGTAGGAATTTAACTGCCAGGCCTTTATCCGTATATTAGCCATTTTTGTACTAGGAGGGATGGAACATGGGTTTTGGCCGAAATCGAAAGGCGTTTAAAATGATCTGGATTGTGGTCACCGTTCTAATTATCATTTCTTTTATGTTCACCATCCTGATGCCCCTGTGGGCGGCTGAGAATGAACCAGTCGTGTATGTAGTAAAGGTGGAAAACACGATTGAACCAGGCCTGGTGAAATTTTTGGAGCGGGCGTATGCCGAGGCGGAAAAGGAACGGGCCAAATGGGTGATTCTGGAGATCGATACCCTGGGAGGGAGAATTGATTCGGCCATGGAGATCCGGGATCAGATCATGGCTTCCCGCATCCCAACCGCGGCTCATGTAACCCATAGGGCCATATCCGCCGGAGCCTTGATTACCCTCGCCTGCCCCAAGGTGATAATGGATCCGGCCAGTATTATTGGCGCCGCGGAACCGCGGCTGCTTTCTTTGAGCGGGGAAGCGCAGCCTGCGGATGAAAAAACCGTCTCCGCCTGGAGGGAGGAAATGGCGGCAACCGCCAGAGTGCATGGCCGCAACCCGCAGATCGCAGCGGCCATGGTAGATGCGGATATTGAGATTCCCGGGGTGATTGAAAAAGGAAAACTCCTGACTTTGGGAGCGACCCAGGCCAAAGAACTGGGTATAGCCGATTCCATTGGCAGTTCTTCGGCAGACGTGCTGCAATTTTTGGGCGTGGCTGGGGCACAGGTAGTTAATTTTGAAATTTCCGGAGCGGAAAAGGTTGCCCGTTGGGTAAATCAGCCCTATGTGGGAACGATATTGCTGACCATTGGTCTGGCGGGGCTGGTACTGGAGCTGTTTACCCTGGGCTGGGGCATCGCCGGAACCGTCGGGATCATTTCCCTGGCCTTGTTTTTTGGCAGCAGTATGGTGGCTGGTCTGGCCGGCTGGGAAACGATTATCCTGTTTACGATTGGGCTGATCCTTTTACTGGTTGAAATACTGGTAATCCCCGGTTTTGGCTTTGCCGGCATTGGCGGATTGGCAGCCATGGGCATCAGCGTTTTTATGGCTTCCGAAAACCCGCAGCAGGCCCTTCTTTCCATGGCGGTCGCTTTGATGGGTACCTTGGTTTTGGTGATTATCGGGATGAAGCTGATGGGAACGCGAAATTTATGGTCGCGGCTGATTCTGCAAACGCGGCAGGAAAAGCAGACGGGTTATCAGGCTCCCTCCCAGCAGCTGGAAAATTACCTGGGTCAGGAAGGACGGGCTTTGACGCAGCTGCGGCCAGCTGGGGCCATGGAGATCGACGGCAAACGGATCGACGTGGTTACGGAGGGGGATTTTATTCCCCGCGGCTCCCGGGTGCAGGTGATCAAGGTGGAGGGAACCCGGGTCGTGGTGCGGCCGGTGGAAGAATCCGATAAAAAGTAGGTTGCTATTCCTTTGTTTTTAGGCAATACTAAATGCAGAGGAAAATCTCGGCATTTTTAGCAATAGTTTATAAAGGAGGTTATTGGATTATGTGGACCAGTTTACTGATGTTTGTCCTGGCTCTGATTTTAGTGATCGTGTTTTTTACCTTTATTCCTATTGGTTTATGGGTTTCCGCTTTAGCGGCCGGGGTACACATCGGCATTATTACGCTGTTTGGGATGCGGTTAAGAAGAGTCGTGCCGTCGCGGATTGTAATTCCCTTGATTAAAGCGGATAAGGCGGGATTAAAGATTACCGCCAATCAGTTGGAGGCGCATTACCTGGCCGGCGGAAATGTCGACCGGGTGGTAAATGCCTTGATTGCCGCGGAACGGGCCGGGATCGACCTGCCTTTTGAACGGGCAGCCGCCATCGATTTAGCGGGTCGGGATGTGCTGGAGGCGGTCCAGATGAGCGTAAATCCGAAAGTGATTGAAACCCCGCTGGTTTCCGCGATGGCCATGAATGGAATTGAGGTTAAGGTTATAGCCCGGGTGACAGTTCGGGCTAATATTGACCGTCTGGTAGGGGGCGCCGGTGAACAAACGATTATCGCCCGGGTAGGGGAAGGAATTGTTACGACTGTGGGCTCCAGTGAATCCCACAAGTCCGTTTTGGAAAACCCGGATCTTATTTCCCGCACTGTGTTGGATAAAGGACTGGATGCCGGCACAGCCTTTGAAATCCTCTCGATTGATATTGCGGATGTGGATGTGGGCCGAAACATCGGCGCGCAGCTCCAAACCGACCAGGCCGAGGCGGACAAACGGATTGCGCAGGCTAAGGCCGAGGAACGGCGAGCCATGGCCGTGGCCCAGGAACAGGAAATGCGGGCTGCGACTCAGGAGATGAGGGCCAAGGTGGTTGAAGCCGAGGCGCAGGTACCGATTGCTCTGGCTCAGGCGCTTAAGGAAGGAAACATGGGCGCTATGGATTATTATCAGCTGCAGAACCTGCTGGCCGATACCCAGATGCGGGATACCATTTCGCAATTGGAACTGAAAGATAAAGGGAACGATACCACTTCAGGCAAGTAGGCAGGTGGATTAAAGCATGGACGATTTTCTGTGGCTAATTGGATTTTACATCTTGTACAGTCTGTTTGCCAAACTGCGAAATAAGAAACCGTCAGCCGGAGACCCGCCGACCTTTCCCCCGGGATTGGACCGGCCACGGAGATCCGGTTCCCGGGATTTCCCTTATCCGTCTGCTGGGATGCCGGCAAGTCGCCCGGATTCACCGGTCCGTCCTAAGTCGGCGGAGGGAACGCCGGGGTACCCGAACCAGTTTCCTTGGCCGTTTCCCGAGGTGTTTGGAGAAGTTCTTTCTCCGTCGCCTAAAGAACCAGACTGGGATGCGGATGCGGCTGTACGTTGGAAACCGGTTGAACCGGTCCCCGGGTTGACCGAGCCGGCTGGTTTAACACCGAATTTGCCGCAGGCATCGGCAGCGGTAACGCAGCCGGAAGCCGGTTTAGCCTTAACCTCCGGAGGGGCCATGTTTAAAGTCACGCCCGCCGCGGTGGCCGGGGGAATCATCTGGTCGGAGATTCTGCAGCCGCCGCGCAGCCGACGGCCGTACCAGTGGCGGCGAAAGTCAGCCGGACCGCTCGGAAGGAAATAAAATCTGGATCAGACGATTTGAAAGATGAAAATCAATCTGGTTATTGAAAACTGCACCAAATAAAAAAGCAATCTGCATATAAGGAATAAAAATTCTTTGTCTTCTGCTGCCGGGTAAAGGAGATACAGAAAAATCTAAAATGAATTCCCCTCTGTCACTCAGTGAACAGAGGGGAATTCATTTTAGGGTTAAATCAGTCCCGGTTTAACGCTCCAGTATAGGCAATATAGCCCTTGATTTTTGACAGCTTAAACATTGAAGTGGCGTAAGTTTTTTGTCCCATGATGGGACAAAAAATTTATGCCATAATTCGGCAAATTGTTTCAAAATCAATTTGACAGCGGCGAGAAATTGCTATTATGCAATTCCCTCAAGTCTTAAGACTTACAAAATTAACGGACGCGTGATTTAGTGTCATACGGCTATAGCGGTTGGAATAACTTTGTAAGGAAGGGAGGTCTTGCTTATGGAAGGCAAATATTCTAAAGATAAGCTTCAAAATACTTTCAGCAAGCTGCTGGAAATCCCCCCGGACCTGACCTTAGACCTGCCAAAGCTGACTCTAATCGGTAATGTGCAGTTGATTATTGAAAACCATCGGGGTTTAATCGAATTCACGGCTGAAAAAACCGTGATTAATACCAGTCGCTGGCCCATAACCTTAAATGGCCGCAATCTGATGGTCCGCAGCATTATGGTCGATGAGCTGATGATCGAAGGGGTAATTGACTCCATTAGTTTTGGTTAAGGGGTGGTGGGGTGTTGATTAATCGAGGCTGGTCTTATCTGACCGGATACTTAAACATTGAGGTAACGGGCGAGGATTTGGAAGCCTTTATTAATATGGCGATAACCAGGGGAATCTTCTTGTGGGAGATTCGCCGGGTGAATGAACGAACGCTGCGGGCTAGGGTCAGAATTAGCGGCTTTTTTGGTTTGCGGCACATTAGCCGCCGCACGCGGTGTCGGATGCGCATCCGCGGCCGCCGCGGCCTGCCGTTTCTGGCGGTTAAAATACGGAAAAGAAAAATGCTGGCCCTGGGCGGTCTCTTGTTTTTAATGATTTTGTATGGGCTGGCTTCGTTTGTCTGGGTAGTTAATGTAAGCGGCACCAATCAGCTCGAACCGGAACAGATTCTGGAAGCAGCGAACCGGCATGGTTTACGCGTAGGTACGCTCCGTTCTCAGTTAGACAAGAGTTTAATTGAGGATCAGCTTAAGGAGGATTTTCCGGCCGCCAGTTTTATCAATCTGCAGATTAAAGGCACTACGGTGAACATTGAGATTGTGGAAAAGGTGCTGCCCCCGGAACTTGAAACAGAAAGACAGGCGGCGCATATTGTGGCCCGGCGGGATGGAATAATCGAGGATGTAGTAGTCATGGCTGGCTTGGCGCAGGTTAAACCCGGGGATACGGTCCGAAAGGGAGAGGTTTTGATTTCCGGGATAGTGCCCCCAGCCGCGGAACAAGAGCAAATGCCGGGGGTGATTTTGCCCCCGCCCCTCGAAACCGGACCCCGTTATGTCCATGCCAAGGGTATCGTCAAGGCCCGGATTTGGTATGAAGGATATGGGGATGCCTATCTGGTGGAAAAGGAGGAGCTGGACAGCGGTGAGCAGACGCAGCAGTTTTGGTTAAACCTTAGGGGAAAAGAGGTGCTGGTCTGGGGCCCCCGCCAGATTCCCTACCCGCACTATCGGCTTACCCAAGAGGAAAAATTCTGGTCCTTTAAGGCAAATTTACCGTGGGAACTGAACCTGCCGGCGATCAGGGTGCGCGTAGTCCATTATTACGGGGTGGAGGTTCAGGAAATCCCCCTGGAGCCTGAAGCAGCCGAGCAGTTGGCGCTGGAAAGGGCCAATAAGCAAATAGCAGAGCTTAGAGCCGCTGAATCCGAAACCGTCCAGGAGGACCGGGAAAACCTGTCGGTCGAGGATCCTAATCAGGTGCGGGTCCGGGTGCGCCTGGAAGCGATTGAAGAGGTTGGTCAGGAAAAATTGTTTAGTCATCCTTAAGTTTAGGGGAAAGTGACTATCTATACGGTTTTAGTGTATAATAGGGCCAAAGCAGTTTCTGGTTTCTCCTGGTTTATAAGGGGTTTGACCCTTTAATTATCCTGGGATTTTGGGAGGTTGAAGCAGCTGAGCAATATTGGCACTGAGGCGCACATTACCATTAATGACAGTCTTGAGGCCGTTGAACTTTTTGGGAAGCAGGATGAAAACCTGCGCCACCTGCTTAAAGACAGTTCCGCCAAAGTGGTGGTGCGGGGAGGCGACATTCAGATAAGCGGCAGCCCCGAGGCAGTGGAAGAGACCCTAGGGGTGTTTCAGCATCTCCTGGCTTTGGTTCGGGCCGGAAATCCCATCGGGATCACGGATGTGAACTACGCCTGGGGGTTGGTTCGGGCCGGACAGTCGAAAGACGCGGCTGGAACCTTAGGCGAGGTAGTGCTGACCACCTCGCGGGGAAAGTCGATTAAAGCCAAGACATTGGGGCAGCAGCAGTATATTCAGGCTATGCGGCAAAATGATATTGTTTTTGCGATCGGTCCGGCCGGTACCGGCAAAACCTATCTTGCCGTGGTCATGGCCGTTGAAGCCCTGCGGAAAAAAGCGGTTGGTCGGATCGTTTTGGTCAGACCAGCGGTAGAAGCGGGAGAAAAACTGGGATTTTTACCCGGGGATCTGCAGGACAAGGTTGACCCTTATCTTCGTCCCTTATACGATGGGCTGTATGATGTATTGGGCTTGGAGATTGCTCAGCGGCATATGCAAAAGGGGGTTATTGAGGTTGCTCCGCTGGCTTACATGCGGGGGCGGACTTTAAATGACGCCTTTATTATCTTAGATGAGGCGCAAAACACTACCCCGGAGCAGATGAAAATGTTTTTGACCCGTTTGGGATTTGGTTCAAAAGCGGTAATCACCGGGGATATTACCCAGGTGGATTTACCGAAGGACAACAACTCTGGGTTAATCAAGATTCAAGCGATTTTACGGGGTGTAGAGGGGATATCTTTTCAGTATTTAACTGCCAAAGATACGGTGCGGCACCAGTTGGTGCAAAAGATCATTATGGCTTACGAGAATTGGGACGACACTGCTGATTTGAAACCCAAAGCTAGGAGTGAAGAGGATGAATGCTCTGACCGGAGCTAAAAGACTGCTCGCCTTTTTGGGGCAGTATTTGGTCAGTGCCATACGTAATACCACCAATCGCCGAATTATGCTTGGAGTGGGATTCTTTTTGGTGACCACTCTTATTTTGTTTACTAATTTTAATCCGGACGAATTAGATTTGAAAGAGGGACAGATCAGTCCGCTGGATATTTCTTCCCCCCGGGGAGTAGTACTGGTTGACGAAATTCGGACTGCGGAACTAAAACGGCAGGCTGCTGCTTCGGTACAGAAGGTTTACCAGGAAGACCCCAAGGCGAAATCGGATACTTTACGGGCAGTTGATAATGTCTATGCTCAGATAAAAGAAGTATGGCAGCAGCCGGAACTGGATGAACCGGCTAAGTTAGCGAAGATTAATGAAATCATTCAGATGCAGTTTTACCAAGAGGTCCCGGTAAATGAGGTGCTCAAAGAGCAAACTTTGCGTACCGTGCTCCAGGCGGACGAAACGACCTACGCGACATTGAACAGTGAAAGCGAACGGTTAGTCGAGATCCTGATGGCCCGTCCCTTAAAAGAGGAGGATCTGGAGGGGATTCGGGAACAGGCCGGCGTAGAGGCCAGTCGTTTAAACCTTAAAAATACCTACCGCGAGTGGATCGCCGTTATTTTGCAAAATACGATAAGGCCGAGCCTCGTCCTTAATCAGGAAGCCACGGATCAGTTGGTGGTAGAGGCGCAAAATAAAATTCTGCCGGTTGAGCGAACGATTAAACAGGGACAAGTTATCGTCCGTAAAGGGGACCCGGTTACAGCGGAAGCGCTGGATATTTTGCGGCAGTTGGGTTTGCTGCAGACTAAATCCGCCTGGGTTACCTTAGCTGGATTAGCCCTTTTAGTCTTGGCCATAATGGCGGTTTGTATTGTCTTCCTGCGGCAGTATTATCCGCAGGTACTTGCCAGTGAACGCCTGGTGGTGCTGCTTTGTTTGCTGGTCATTATCACCTTGCTGGCAGCCCGGGGCGTGGCAGCCATTAATTTCAGTGATCGGCCCGAAGCCTCGTCCACCACGGGGTATTTGATTCCGCTGGCAACCGGTTCGATGCTGATTTCGATTCTGTTCAACAATCGGCTGGGTGTTTTGGCCACCCTCATTATGAGTATTTTTGTGGGTATAATTGCCGGGCAGCAGGATGTCTCGTTCATGATCGTGGCAATGGTTGGCGGGCTGGTCGGGGTTTATGGAGTTTCCAAAGTTGACCAGGGCTGGGATCTGGCCAAAGGCGGCCTGCTGATCGGTGGAGCCAACGTACTGGTGATTCTGGCTACCGGTTTAATGGCTTACGATTCCACCTTGTTGAAAATCCTCTGGGGTACTTTTTATGGACTGCTGAACGGGTTGTTATCCGGGGTTTTAGCCATTGGCATTCTCCCTTATTTAGAAACCCTTTTTGGGATTACCAGTTCGATTCGGCTTTTGGAACTAGCCAATCCTAATCACCCCTTGCTGAAGCAGCTGCTTTTAGAAGCGCCAGGAACTTACCATCACAGTATTTTGGTGGGCAACCTGGCCGAAGCCGCGGCGGAAGCCGTCGGGGGCCATCCCTTGCTGGTTCGGGTAGGGGCTTATTATCACGATATCGGCAAATTAAAACGACCCTACTTTTTTAGCGAAAACCAATTTTCCCTGGATAATCCGCACGATAAAATCGCGCCCAGCCTTAGCGCTTTAATCATTACTTCCCATACGAAAGACGGCGTAGAGCTGGGCCGGCAGCACCGCTTGCCGGACATGGTGCTCGACATCATTAATCAGCATCACGGAACCGGCTTAGTATCCTACTTTTACCAGAAAGCCTTGGAAAAAGACCAATACGATTCGGTGCAGGAGTCAACCTATCGTTATGACGGCCCCAAACCCCAGTCTAAAGACGCGGCATTGGTGCTCCTAGCGGATACGGTGGAGGCTGCGGTACGTTCATTACAGAAACCTACTCCCGGCCGAATTGAAGGTCTGGTACGCCGGTTAATCAAAGAAAGACTGAATGACGGGCAACTGGAGGAATGCGACTTAACCTTTAAAGATGTCAATCTGATTGCCGAGTCGTTTTTACGCATCTTAAACGGGATGCATCATACCCGGATAGAATACCCGGACGTTAAGGAATTAGAGAGGAGGAGGAACAAAGGTGTCCCTGCTGGTTTTGAATCAACAAAACTTAGTCTCCCTGCCCCCCGGCTTGGTGTTGATCCTGCAGGAAATGGTGAACCAAGTCCTGAAGGAGAATGCCCTGCCGGAGGAAACTGAGGTGGACCTGACTTTTGTTGATGATGCTGCGATTCAGGAATTAAACGAAACATACCGAGGCATAACTGCTCCCACAGACGTACTCTCTTTCAGTCAGCTGGAAACTACTGAGGAGGAGCCGGAATTTGTAGATTTGGCTGGGGTCAAGGTGTTGGGAGATATCGTAATCTCCCTGGAAACCGGCCTAAGGCAGAGCCAGGAATACGGGCACTCGCTGAAACGGGAAATTGCCTTTTTGACCATCCACGGCTTACTGCACCTTTTAGGCTATGATCACCAGACCGCAGCCGAAGAGGAGCAGATGTTTGCCAAGCAAACTGAAATTCTAAACCAGTGGGAAGAATTTCAGCGGGAATAGGGAGCTTTGGCCGGCGAAAGCGTAAAGATTCAGCGCAATAAGCGGATTAAGAGATATAATGTTTATTTTAGGTGACCAGAGAGTTGAGGGAATACAATGCAGAGTCAGCTGAATAACGGGGAAAACGAACCGGGCCATCGTACCCAAAGAAAACTGTTAAAATCTACTTTTTTACGGCAGTGTCTGGTGGTGGGTTTACTGGGACTGGTTATGGGCGCCGGGGGTTATTGGATTGCCAAAGGATCAGCGAATTTAAACCTCCAGAGTTGGGTGGATAAGCTTCCGGAAACGCTCGATTTTTCGAAGAAAACGATAGCCGACATCACTTTCAAACCCGGGACCGGGGAAACTACCGATTATTGTCCCCTCTGCGGTGAGAAAATCGGCGCTTTATCGGCGGCCCGTCCATTGGCGGTAGTGCTGGATAACAGCGCTAAGGGAAGGCCTCAGGCCGGACTGCTGGACGCGGATGTAGTCTACGAGGCGCCAGTGGAGGGCGGCTTAACCCGCCTGTTAGCGATTTACACGCACGGTACGGCCGGAAAAATCGGGCCTATCCGCAGCACCCGGCCTTACTTTTTAAGCCTCGCTGCAGAGTATACCGGGGTTCAGGTGCATTCCGGCGGCAGTCCGGAGGCATTAAAGCAGATAACGCAGCAAAAAATAGCCAGCCTGAATGAAATGAGCAAAGTGTCGGCTGCAGCCTACTGGCGGAGCCAACAACGGGTCCGTCCTTATAATCTTTATTCGAGCACGGAGCGGCTCAGGGCTGCGGTGGAGAAAGGGAAACTGGAAAAGCCGGTCAGTTTGAACGGACCTTTATTTTACACGCCAGGAAATGGACCGACTGAGGGAACTCCTGCCCCGGCTTTAGGGATAGCCTTCAGCAAGAATACTAAAGTAAGTTACAGTTATGATGCCGCGCAGCAGGTTTACCTGAGGCAGATGGACGGCAAGCCGCATCTGGACGGGGATAATGGGCAGCAACTGCAGGCTGCGAACGTGATCGTGCAGTGGGTGTCCCAAAAAACCTTGGATCGGCAGGGGAGATTGGAATTAGGATTAATCGGTTCGGGTCAGGCTAGGGTTTATACCCAGGGACAGTGGGTAGAGGCAGTCTGGTCCAGGTCGGAAAGCGAAAATAAGACTTACTACCGGGATAGTAATGGCCTGGAAATTCCTTTGACTCCAGGTCCGACTTGGATTGAAATCGTTTCCGCGGAGATTCCGGTAGAATAGGGGGGGAAGCTATGAACAGTTACAGTTGGCTGCTCAGATGGGGCCTGAATATTTTGGGGATCATCTTAACTGCGGCGCTTTTGGACAATTTTAACGTCACTCTTCTGGGGGCCATATTTGGCTCGGTTTTCCTGGGAGTCGTTAATGTTTTCATTCGGCCAATTCTGTTGCTTTTGACCCTGCCCATAAATGTATTGTCGTTAGGACTTTTCACCTTAATTATTAACGGGCTGATGCTCTGGCTGACCAGCATAATGATTAAGGGTTTCGATATCACCAGTTTTGGCACCGCAATTATCGCCGCAATTATTATCGCCCTGCTCAATTTTGTCTTTAACCTGATCCTGGGTCAAAGGAGGTTCCAGTTTTATTACCAAGGGAGAAGAGACTGGGACATTTAGAAAATAGAATGGGGGATTCGGAGAATAGAATGGGAGATTTTTTGGAAGTTGAAGGTTTGACGAAGGCGCGTTTGCTTGAAGCAGCGCAGGCCGTTTTAGAAGAGGCCTATGCGCCGTATTCCCAGATTCGGGTGGGGGCTGCGGTATTGGCCGATTCCGGTCAGATTTATGCGGGATGTAACATCGAAAACAGTTCCTATTCCCTAACGATCTGTGCGGAGCGTAACGCCATTTTTCATGCCTTGACCCACGGTGAAAAACATTTTTTAGCCTTGGCCGTGGTTACCGATTCGGAACTGGTCACCAGCCCCTGCGGCGCTTGCCGGCAGGTCTTGGCGGAGTTTGCCCCGCAGCTGCCGGTAGTTTTTGCCAATCCTCAGGGAACGATGGTTTTTAACGTGGTAGAGCTTCTGCCACAGGCTTTTTCGTTGAAAGATGATATGGAATTAAAAGCAGCCATGGATACTTAAACGTCCCCGGGGTGTTCAAACCAAAGGTATTCTAGTTAAACGGGCTACGGGCGATTGAAAAACAGAATAATTTAATTTAAACGAGCCACGAGGCGTTGAAAACAGCTGATCAAATGAACCACAGGGAGTTGAGCAGATGTCCGGGCGGGCAGCAGTGGAGCAGGCAACGAAGATTATCGGCTTATTAGCCGTTGGAGTCGGCCTGCTGCTTTTATTTTTCAACCAGTTTAACTCCAATCCGCCGGTTTTGGAATTGCTGCCCGGTCAAGCCCCCCTAGCTGTGGAACAGCTGGCCTTTACCCACGATCAGGATGGGGACGGGATAAACGACCTGGATGATCTGGTGCAGGGAGCCTTAGAGGAAGCGAAACGCCGGCCTCGCTACCACAGCGCTTATTATGCGGGCGGTTATCCGCCAGCTGACGAAGGGGTCTGCACGGATGTGATTTGGCGGGCGCTTAAGGAGGCTGGTTATTCCTTAAAAGATTTAATGGATGCGGATATCCGGCAAGCGCCGCAAAATTACCCGCGGGTTAAAGGCCGACCCGATTCGAACATTGATTTTCGCCGCGTCCCCAATCAAACGGTTTTCTTTCAGAAATATGCCGATTCCCTCACGATCGAAGTTATTCCGGGAGACTCCCAAAACCTGCGGGATTGGCAACGGGGCGATATTGTGGTTTTTGCCGAGCCGCTCGCCCATATCGGAATTATTTCTGACCGACGCCGGCGTGACGGGGTGCCTTACGTAATCCACAACGGAGGGCCTTATGCCAAGGAGGCTGATGTCCTGCTTGATTGGCCCACCCCGATTATCCACCATTTCCGTTTTCCGGCCTCTTTGGAAAAAGCCAGCAGATAGGATAAAATGAAGATAAAGAATAAAGTCTTTGGCTCAGAGCCAAATGATGGATTAAAGCAAGATCAATATTAATTAGAATGTCTAATTGCTAATTGTATGAAGGGAGTATGCTGTTTGAAAACCCGATCCGGTTTTGCCTGTATAATCGGCCGCCCCAATGTGGGAAAGTCTACGCTGCTCAATAGTCTTATCGGCCAGAAAATCGCTATTACCTCGGATAAGCCCCAGACTACCCGCAACCAGATTCGAGGGATCTTAACCACTGACCAGGGACAGGTAGTTTTTATCGATACGCCCGGGATCCATAAACCCCAGCATCGCTTAGGGGAGTATATGGTGGTGAGTGCCCAGCGTACTCTGCAGGAAGTAGACTTGATTCTTTACGTTATTGATGCTGCCGCTAATTTTGGACCGGGCGAAGAATACATCTTAAATCAGTTAAGCAAGGTGCAGACCCCGGTGTTGCTCGTCATTAATAAGATAGATTTGATTAAACCCAGCGCAATCCTGACCATTATTGAGCAGTACCGCAATTTAGGGAACTTTGCCGAGGTGATTCCGGTCTCGGCCAAAGCAGAAGACAATTTGGACCGGTTAAGCCAGGTGATCTTTAAGTATCTGCCGGAGGGGCCCTATTTTTATCCAAGCGAGGACTTTACGGATCAACCTGAGCGGTTTTTAATGGCGGAATTAATCCGGGAAAAGGTCCTCCTCCTAACCCAGGAAGAAATTCCGCATTCCGTGGCCGTGGATTTGGAGGAGATTAAACCGCGGGATAACGGGATTATTTTTGTGCGAGCGGTTATTTATCTTGAGCGGGACTCTCAAAAAGGCATATTGATCGGTAAAAAGGGGAGTCTGCTCAAGGAAGTAGGCCGCCTGGCCCGGGAAGACATTCAAAACCTGTTAGGCAGCCAGGTCTTTTTGGAACTTTGGGTTAAGGTAAAGAAAGACTGGCGAAACAGTCCTGCCTCTTTGCGCAATTTTGGTTACGATTTGCGGGACAATTAAGCGGTTTGGTGCGAGCTTTAGCGGGCGGCTTAGACTGATGGTCATTATCCAAAAAAATGGGGGAAGCCGGATCGCCTATAGAAGGGCGGATTTGATGTTTCCCGGTGATCGAGACTTTATTTAAGAAAAGCCAGATTACTTCGGAAAGGAGGCGCCTAGTTGAGTCTAAAAGCAGACGAGTACCTTAAACTTGTGGCCGAATTACCATGGCGGCAATTGATCGACCATACCCTGTTGAAACCCGAAGCGACAGCGGCGCAGATAGAGAAGCTCTGTCAGGAAGCTTTAGACTATGGCTTTGGCGCTGTGTGCGTGCTCCCAACCTGGGTGCCTGATGCAGCGGCGTGGCTAAAAGGCAGCCCGGTCAAAACCGCAACTGTAGTAGGATTTCCGTTGGGCGGCAACACTACCGCCGTTAAAGTACTGGAAACGACGCAGGCGATTGAGCAGGGAGCTCAGGAAATTGATGTGGTGCTTAATATCGGAGTCCTAAAGAGCGGTGCGGATCAGCAGGTCCGAGAGGAATTGGCGCAAGTTGTCGAAGCGGCCGGTTGCCTTGAAACCAAGGTCATCGTTAAGGTAATCCTGGAAACCAGTCTGCTGACCCGGGAAGAGAAGATTCGCGCTTGTCTGTTGGCGCAGGCTGCGGGGGCGGATTACGTAAAAACCTCAACCGGTTTTGGCCCGGGCGGGGCGACTGTTTCTGATGTGCGGTTAATGCGGGAAACCATTGGTCAAGCTATGGGGTTAAAGGCTTCGGGTGGAATTCGGACCCTGGAGCAAGCCGAGACCCTGCTGGCTGCCGGCGCGACCCGACTGGGAACAAGTGCCGGCGTGGCCCTAGTCCAGGAATGGGAGAAGCGGCCGCTTACTCTAGAAAAAAGTTAGGCATGGTATGGTTCAGGAGTGGAGGACCGGTTGCTTACGCCAGAAAAAATTAAAGGAATGTGCGAAAAAGAAGGCATAGGAAGGCAGCTGGCGCTTAGGCTATTATTAGCCTGGATTTAATTAAGGCATAACGGATACAGCTGAGGAAACAGACGAAGCAAAAGCGGGATAGATAGACGGAGGGATGGCGAAAGTGGGTTTCTACAAAACAGAAGCCTTGGTACTACGAAACCGGGAGTTCAACGAGGCCGACCAACTGGTTACCCTGCTGTCCCCTGATTACGGCAAACTGCAAGTTGTAGCCCGCGGGGCCCGAAAACCGAAAAGTCGCTTGCGCGGAGGCATTCAAGCCTTTACCCTGACTAACCTGCTGCTTTATACCGGCCGTTCTTTAGATATTATTACGGGCACGGAAACCAGTAAGTGCTTTTATTTTCGAGAGGACTTAGTTAAACTGACTTCGGCGGTATACTGGGCGGATTTGCTGGACAGGGTTATGCCGGAGCGGGAAGCTAATCCAGCGGTTTACTCTTTATGCTTAAGTTTACTCTACCTGCTGGAAGCGGCTTCGTCTAAACCCGAAGAGATTCGGGCCCTGGATCATTTGTTTGAACTAAAGCTGATCAGCAGCGCCGGTTATACGCCCGATCTGGCGAACTGTTTGCGTTGTGGCGAAGCGCTGGGGAACCGGGAAGGAAAAATCTGGTTTAATTTGGAACATGGGGGAATTATTTGCACTTCTTGCGTGCAAAAAGCAGAAATGGGAATACTACCGGTATCCAGGGGAACGCTAGCATTAATGAAGCAATGGATCAGTATGGAGGTAGGCCAGTTTTGGCGAATTAAAGGTTCCGCCTACAATTTGCAGGAACTCGACCGGCTGCTGCCGGCCTACCTGGAATACCACCTGGAACAAAAAATACCTTCGGTAAAACTGCGGGACAATCTGGTGCGGGATTATTAATTTAACTGGCGTCGCGGGTTGTAACCGCTGATAAATTAGACTGGTTACGTTTGTGAAGCGGGATAAAGGAGGAATTTTAATGGAAGACAGCCTGGTAAATCTGGAGAAAGTCGACCTGATTCGGGAAAGGTTGGGGGTTTCTTACAAGGAAGCGAAGGATGCCTTAGACCAGGCTAATGGTGATGTGGTGCAGGCCCTGGTCTTATTGGAAGAACGGCAATCTCATCTTGATGAAAAGGTGGAGTCGGAAGGGAGAAAGCTTTGGGATAAGATTAAAAGTCTGATCCGTAAAGGCAATGTAACCAAGATTCGGCTGAAAAAAGACGACCGCATCCTGGCCGAAATACCGGTTAATGTAGGCGCTTTGGGGGTGGTAGGCGTGGTCGCGGTACCCCCTTTGGCTGTTTTGGGCGTGGCGGGAACTTTAGCCGCCTTAGCTACCAACTGTACTTTAGAAATCGAGCGCGAGGATGGCTCCATTGAAGAACACGACATTAAGCCGGATTGACAACCAGGTCCGATTTTTGTTAAAGTTAAGAAAATCATACTATAAGTGTTGATGAAGAGAAGTACCTGCAGCCAAGCCCCCAAGAGAGCTGGAATTGGTGGAACCCAGCGGGTAAGGACAGGGAAGGCACTTCGGAGCTGCAAGAGGAAAGCAAAACTATATGGGATTTTCCTTTGCGCCTAGATTCCAAAGAAATTAGCGATTTTTCGTTCGCGAAAAAGTTCGCGGAAATTAAATTTTTGTTTGGAATCTCGATTGCGTCTTAGCCTAAACTAGTTTTGTCAGTAAAGCTTGCTTTAATGAAGGTGGGCCCTTTAGGGTCAATCAGGGTGGAACCGCGGGAAATTACCTCCCGTCCCTGCAGCAAACTGCAAGGACAGGGGGTTTTGTTTTTTAGGTATTTAAAAGTGGACATTTAAAAGCAAAGAAATATATCGATAAGGAGGGAGTGCCCAGCAGACCGGAAACTGGAAGCCCGGACAATGCTGCGGCACAGGAAGATGAACTTTCAGGATATAATTTTAGCCCTGAACCAATTTTGGGGGGAGCAGGGCTGTATTATTCAACAGCCGTATGATCTGGAAAAAGGGGCCGGTACCATGAATCCGGCAACGGCCTTGCGGGTTTTGGGGCCTGAGCCCTGGAATGTCGCCTACGTTGAGCCCTCCCGGCGGCCGACGGATGGCCGGTACGGGGAGAATCCCAACCGCCTGCAGCATTACTATCAGTATCAGGTTATTCTTAAACCATCCCCGATGAATGTTTTAGACCTTTATCTCGACAGCCTGCGACGGATTGGCATTGATCCGTTGGAACATGACATTCGGTTTGTGGAGGACAACTGGGAGTCGCCGACCTTGGGCGCCTGGGGTTTGGGCTGGGAGGTCTGGCTGGATGGGATGGAAGTAACCCAGTTTACCTATTTCCAGCAATGCGGCGGGATTGACTGCCAGCCAGTCTGCGCGGAAATTACTTATGGGATTGAGCGTTTGGCCATGTTTATCCAGAAAAAAGACAGCGTATTTGACATCGAGTGGGTGCAGGGCATCACCTACGGAGATATTCACCACCAGACGGAAGTCGACTACTCCCACTATAATTTTGAGGTGGCTGATACCGATGCCCTGTTTACCTGGTTTGAGATGTATGAGAAGGAAGCGCTGCGGGTGGCCGAAAAAGGCTTGGTGCAGCCGGCTTACGATTACGTTTTGAAATGTTCGCACACTTTTAATCTGCTGGACGCGCGGGGAGCGATCAGTGTTACGGAGCGCACTGGATTTATTGCCCGGGTTCGCAACCTGGCCCGGATTTGTGCGCAGGCGTATGTCGAGCAGCGCGCCAGTTTAGGCTATCCACTGCTTAAAGACCCAATCTTGCGGCAGGAACTTTTGCCGGGTGCTTAAAGCCTAACCGCAATAAGTCATGGGATTTACTTTGGAGGAGGTAAAGGAAAAAGATGCCCCAAAACCTGTTGTTAGAAATTGGCACCGAAGAAATACCCGCCCGTTTTATGGGAGCAGCCTTAGCCCAATTGCAGGAACTGGCGGTAAAAAAGTTCACGGAAGAGCGGATAGATTATGCGGAAGTCCAGGTTTACGGCACCCCGCGTCGGTTAGCCCTACTGGTGAAAGGGGTGGCCGAGAAGCAGCAGGATAAGCTGGAAGAAGTTAAAGGCCCCGCCCGCAAAGCAGCGTTTGATGCGGCCGGGCAGCTGACCAAAGCGGGTCAGGGGTTTGCCCGGAGTCAGGGCGTGGCCGTGGAAGACTTGGAAATCCGGGAGACCCCAGCCGGGGAGTATGTTTTTGCCTTGAGGCGGATGCACGGTCGGGCTGCCGCTGAAGTACTGCAGCAGATCCTGCCGGGTTTTATTACCGGGCTTAACTTTCCCAAACCGATGCGCTGGGGATACGGGGAAATGCGTTTTGCCCGGCCGATCCACTGGCTGGCGGCCCTTTATGGCGCGGAAGTCATTCCCTTCAGTTTAGGCGATCTGCAGAGCGGACGCATAACTTACGGGCACCGGTTTTTGGGTCAGGGCCAGATCAGTTTGGATAGTGCGGACGATTATCTGCCCCGGCTTAAGGAAAATTACGTTATTGCCGATCCGGCCGAACGCCGGGAACTCATTTGGCAGCAGATTGAGGCTCTGGCCGCAAGGGAAGGCGGCCGGGTCGAACCGGACGCAGAGCTTCTCGATGAAGTTACTTATCTGCTGGAGTATCCTACCGCCTTATGCGGCAGCTTTGCGGACGATTATTTAGAACTGCCTGAGGAAGTCCTGATTACTCCGATGCAGGAGCATCAGCGTTATTTCCCGGTCCGCGATGCAGCGGACAACCTGATGGCCAAATTTATTACAGTGCGTAATGGTACAGATGAGCATTTAGATGTGGTACGGGAAGGGAATGAAAAAGTGCTCCGGGCCAGACTGGCTGACGCGCGGTTCTTTTTCGAGGAAGATTTAAAGGTTCCCTTGGCCCAGAACTTTAATAAGCTGGGGAAGATCGTTTTTCAGGAAAGTCTGGGGATGGTTTCGGACAAAGTCCAGCGGATTCGCACCTTATCCACGCAAATCGCGGTGGAATTGGGCTGGCCCGCGGAACAGATTGCTGATTTGGACCGGGCGGCCTTCCTGGCCAAAACCGATCTGGTCACCAACATGGTTTATGAGTTTCCCGAACTGCAGGGCATCATGGGCGCGGAGTACGCCCGGCGCAACGGTGAAAAAATCGAGGTTGCCCAAGCCATCTTTGAACACTATCTGCCCCGCCATGCCGGGGATCTCTTGCCAGCCACGGAATTAGGGATGGTAGTCAGTCTCGCTGATAAATTCGATACGATTGTTGGTTGTTTTGGCGTCGGCATCCAGCCAACCGGGTCTCAGGACCCGTATGCTTTACGCCGGCAAGCTCTCGGCATCTGCCGGATTATGTTGGAGCGCGATTTGGAAATCTCGCTAACTGGCTTGATAGATCAGGCATTTGCCCTTTATCCCGAAGGTCAGGTACAGATGAAACTGACCCGGGAACAGGTAATTTCTGAGATCAGGGAATTTTTTAAACTGCGGTTACGTAATATTTTGAATGAGCAAGATATTGCCTACGATGTTTTGGATTCAGTATTAGCGATTGGTTTTGACAACTTGGCGGATTTGAAGCGGAGAGCTGTGGGATTGCAGGCTTTTAGGCAGCAGCCCGAATTTGCCGATCTTCTTACGGCTTACCTTCGCGCCCACAATTTAGGCCAGCATGCGGAAACGGAAACCATAGACAAAGCCCTTTTACTGGAGCCGGTAGAGGAGCAGCTGCATTCCGCTTTGATCCGGGCCCAATTTGAAGTTATAGAATCTCTAAAGCACAAGGATATTGCGCGGGCTTTAGGGGTCCTGGCCACGCTGCGTGAGCCAATCGGCGCCTTTTTTGCCGCGGTTATGGTTATGGCCGAAGATCCTGCTATCCGGCACAACCGCTTGGCGCTCTTAAAACAGATTGACAATCTGGCCGGTAAAATTGCCGATTTTTCTAAAATAGTAGTTGCTTAATAACCGCCAGCCGGGATATAATTTATTAATTTTCCTCAACCGGCAGGAAAAAACATCCCCGATGGAGTAATTTTTAGGGGTAAAAGCATATATTGGAGGCTTGATATAATGGCCGAAGATACCAAACCGTTGATTCACGTTATTTCAGATTCTTTGGGCGAGACAGCGGAGATGGTAGCCCGGGCCGCGGTCAGTCAATTTGATGGCGGCCGTTCCGAAATTCGCCGCATTCCTTATGTGAATACGGTTGAACACTTGGAAGCAGTTTTAAACGAGGCTAGTGCCGCCAAAGCGATTGTCGCTTATACTGTAGTCCTGCCGGAAATGAAACAACGGCTGGAAGAGTTGATTAGGGAAAAGAATTTGGTGGCGGTGGACGTTTTAGGCCCGATGATTGATGTGATTGCGCAGTACTATGGCCTGGTTCCCAAATTAAAGGCGGGGTTGCTTTGGCAGATGGATGAGCAATACTTCCGCCGGGTCGAAGCTACCGAATTTGCCGTTAAATACGATGACGGAAAGGACCCCCGGGGCTTGCCTCTGGCGGACATCGTGCTGATCGGGGTCTCACGGACTTCTAAAACCCCGCTCAGTATGTATTTGGCGCATAAGCGCATAAAGGTAGCCAATGTTCCGTTAGTGCCGGAGGTACCGCTGCCGAAGGAATTGATGCAGCTGCCGCCTAAAAAGGTAGTGGCGCTGACTATCAAACCGAACCTGCTTAATGCGATTCGGACTGAGCGTTTGAAGGCTTTGGGCCTCGCTTCCAATGCCAGTTACGCCAGCATGGAAAGAATCTATTTGGAATTGGAGTATGCGGAAGACATTATCAAAAAGCTCGGCTGTCCGGTCATCGATGTAACCAATAAAGCGGTGGAGGAAACAGCCAGTCGAATCTTAGAAATATATAATAAGGGGGAGCGCTGATTAATGGGCGGTCATAAAAAGTATGTTTATCTGTTTGAAGAAGGACAGGCGGGGATGAAAGATCTCCTGGGGGGGAAGGGCGCCGGCTTAGCCGAAATGACAAACATCGGTTTGCCGGTGCCCCCTGGAGTAACCATAACTACGGAAGCCTGTATCGAATTTTACCTGAATAATAAGCAGTTTCCGCCGGGAATGGAGGATCAGCTGCAGGAGAAGTTTCAGATAGTGCAGGACCGCTTAGGGAAAAAATTCGGGGATGCCGAAAATCCTTTGCTGGTTTCGGTCCGTTCTGGAGCCCCTATTTCCATGCCCGGGATGATGGATACTATTTTAAATTTGGGTCTTAATGATGAAACCGTCCAAGGTTTCGCGAAACAGACGAGTAACGAGCGTTTTGCCTTGGACTGTTACCGTCGGTTTATCCAGATGTTTGCCGATGTGGTAATGAAAGTCGACCGGGACCTTTTTGAGCACGTTTTGGAACGGGCCAAAGAGCAGCAGGGGGTTGTGATTGATGCTGACCTTAATGCGGAAAGCTTGCGGCACATCGTCGATGAATTTAAGCAGGTAGTTTATAATTCAACCGGTCAGCAGTTCCCGCAAGACGCGGAGCAACAGTTACAGATGGCGATTTACGCCGTGTTTAACTCCTGGAATAACGATAAAGCGATCGTTTATCGCCGGATTAACAAGATCCCCGATAACCTGGGGACCGCGGTTAACGTTCAGTGCATGGTCTTTGGCAATTCCGGGAACGACAGCGGAACCGGGGTTGCATTTACCCGAAATCCCTCTACCGGAGAAAAAACTTTATACGGAGAATTTCTGGTAAACGCTCAAGGCGAGGACGTAGTGGCCGGGATTCGAACCCCGCATACGATCAGCGCCATGGCTCAGGAATTACCGATGATTTTTGAGCAGTTTACCAACACCTGTAAAATGCTGGAACAGCATTACCGGGATATGCAGGATATTGAATTTACCGTGGAGCGTGGAAAACTCTATATGCTGCAGACCCGAACCGCGAAACGTACCGCTGCCGCCTCGATCAAAGCTGCGCTGGACATGTTCCAGGAAGGGCTGATTACCAAAGAAGAAGCGATTTTACGGGTTGATCCCGCGCAGTTGAACCAGCTGTTACATAGACAGATTGACCAGACCGCAGTCTTGAAAGAGATCGCCAAGGGCTTGCCGGCCTCTCCGGGCGCAGCTACCGGCCAGGTGGTCTTTGATGCGGACGAAGCCGAACGGTTAGGCAAAGCCGGCCAAAAGGTAATTCTGGTGCGGAATGAAACCACGCCTGACGACATCCACGGAATTGTAATGGCCCAGGGCGTTCTGACCAGTCGCGGAGGGATGACCAGCCATGCGGCCGTAGTTGCCCGGAGTATGGGCAAACCCTGTATCTGCGGTGCGGAAGGTATCTCTATTGATTATCAGGCCCGAGTATTTAAAACCAATGGCCTGGTTCTTAAAGAAGGAGATATAATCTCCATGGAGGGCAGCACCGGGCGGGTATTTGAAGGCGAGGTAGCCATGGTTGATCCAGCCGGCAATCTGGAATTAGACCAAATTCTGCAGTGGGCGGATGAGATCCGTAAACTTAAGGTTCGGGCTAATGGGGATACTCCCGAGGACGCAGAAAAAGCCCGGGAATTCGGAGCCGAAGGGATTGGTCTTTGCCGCACCGAGCATATGTTTATGGCCCAAGATCGGCTGCCGATTGTCCAAGAGATGATTTTAGCCGAAACCCTGGAAGAAAGGGAAGCGGCCTTAGCCAAACTGCTGCCGGTGCAGCAGGGCGATTTTTACGGAATTTTCAAGGCCATGGAAGGCCTGCCGGTAACGATTCGGCTGCTGGATCCTCCTTTGCACGAGTTCTTGCCGAATTTGGAAGATTTATTGGTTGAAATAACCAAGCTTAAATTTACCCATGGCAATCCGCAGGAAATTGCCACCAAGGAAAATTTGCTTAAAAAGGTTCGCGCCCTGTCTGAGTTTAACCCTATGTTGGGACATCGGGGCTGCCGTTTAGGCATAACTTTCCCGGAAATATACGCTATGCAGGTTCGGGCTATTTTCCAGGCGGTTGCGGCTCTGGTTAAGGAAGGTCGAAAGATTATCCCGGAAGTAGAGATTCCTTTGGTTATGGATGTTGCGGAATTGTCACTGCTCAGAAAGCAGACCGAAGAGATTGCAGAGCAGGTAATGGAGCAGGAAAAGGTACGGTTTGAGTATACGATTGGCACTATGATTGAGCTGCCGCGGGCCTGTTTGGTAGCCGAGCAAATCGCCCAGTACGCTGATTTCTTCTCTTTTGGCACGAATGACTTGACCCAGACTACTTTTGGGTTCAGCCGGGATGATGCCGAGGGCAAATTCCTCGGGGCGTATGTAGAAAGCAAGATCTTGAAAGAAAGCCCATTCGTGGTTTTGGACCGTCAAGGGGTGGGTCAGCTGATGAAATTGGGCATCAGCAAAGGTCGGGAAACCCGTCCTAATCTGGAAATCGGCATCTGCGGAGAACACGGCGGGGAGCCGGATTCTATCGAGTTTTGTCACCTTATCGGCTTGAATTACGTGAGTTGTTCCCCTTACCGGGTACCAATCGCGCGTTTAGCTGCCGCCCAGGCTGCTATTAAAAACAGATCCTAATCGAAGTAAGATTAAACAAAATTTTGAACCGAGTAAAATTTATATAGCAAGACTTTGCTAGATTCACTAAAAATCAAAACAAGGGTGCTGTCACTTAATCGGATTAAGAGGCGGCACCCTTGTTTTTGAGTAAAATGAGCGCTTGTGGTTATGGTAAGGGTTGATGAATATGGAAGCGATGATCATGCTAAAGTTCAAATCCAGGTAGATTATGAGTTGCTTGTTTCGGAAGTAAAATTACATTAAAGAAATATATTGGGGGTATGATCTTGTGAGTGCTGACTTCCCAAAGCCGGTTATAGCCTGGACCCTGACCTTGACTTACTGCCTGGACTTATTTTTCGGTTACTCAATGCTGGCTGCGAGCATTTCCCCTTCAAAGATCGCGGCTTCGATTCCCCGGACGCGGCTGGCATCGCCGATTACCCGGACTTCCGGTACGGCTTTCAGCAATTGCTCATACAAAGCGTTTACCGGCGCATAGCCGGCCGCCATGACTACTGCCTCGGCCGGGAAAACTACCTTGGTCTGATATTTAAGGTCCGTGGTCAGAACTTGACCGGTTTCGATTGCCGTAACCTTTTGGTTTACCACCCAGTTGACCTGGTGGTTTTTCAGACGGTTGAGCAGGTCGCGGCGATTCTTTTTTTCCATGTCGTCGGCTAAGGCGTCTTTCATTTCCACGATGGTAACCTGATTCCCTCTGCCGGCTAATACCTCGGCAACCTCACAGCCGTTTCGGCCTCCGCCAATCACTACAATTTTTTGGTTCTGGATTTCCAATGATCCATCTAAAACATCTTCGATCGAATAGATTTTAATTTTGTTTAGACCGCTGATGCCAGGGGTTATCGGGATGGAACCGGTTGCCAGAACCACGACCTCCGGCTGATGAGTCAAAGCGTAATCCAGATCGAAAACAGTATTTAGCTTAACCGTAATCGGGAGTCTCTTAATTTCCCGGATCAAGTATTCTTTAAATATTCCCAGCCGCTCCTTGTGGGTGGGCAATTGGGCCAGGTTCACCAGTCCGCCCAGTTGTTCCCCTTTTTCCAGGAGTTCCACGGCATGGCCTTTTTTTGCCAAGGCGATGGCCGCCTGCATGCCGGCTGGCCCGGCTCCCACAATGGCTATGCGTTTAGGCAGGTCAGTCCTGGAAAACTGCAGCCGGGATTCCCGACCCGTGGTCGGGTTAACGGCGCAGCGGATGCGCAGACCCATAAAGTCGCGGTTAATACAGGTGTTGCAGGATATGCAGGGTCTAATATCCGCCGATCGATTGGCGCGAGCCTTATTAGCCCAATCCGCATCCGCTAACAGACCCCGGCCGATAAACACAAAGTCTGCTTTTTCCTCCTGGAGGATGGTCTCCGCAGACTCGGGCGAACGGATCACTCCGCCGGTCACGACTGGAATGCTTACTGCTTTTTTTATAGCTTCCGCCAGATAAACCCGCCAGCCTTCCGGATAGGACACGGACTCAATACTGGTTAAACCAGACTCATACATACCGGAAGAAACGCTGAGCGCGTCAACCCCGGACGCTTCCAGGCGTTTTGCAATTTCAATTCCTTCGGTTAAATCAATGCCTCCCGGCAGGAAGTCAGAAGCATTGAAGCGGATGCTTAAAGGCATGGACCCCACAGTATCGCGAATTCTCTCAATGATCTCCAAGGTCAGCCGCAGCCGGTTCTCCAGACTCCCGCCATAATGGTCGGTTCGCTGGTTACTGAAGGGGGACAAAAACCCGCTAAGCAAGTATCCGTGCGCCGCGTGCAGTTCGATTCCGTCAAAACCCGCAGTTTGGGCGTAGCGGGCCGCGGTCACAAATTTTTCTTCCAACTGTTTAATTTCTACGAGGCTGAGTTCCCTGGGCTTTGAGCCCAGGGTGCGGCAGCCAATCGGGGAAGGCGCTACTGGCTGGTTTCCATGGGTGATCAGCGGGACGGTCTGCCTCCCTGCGTGAAAAAGCTGGACAAAGGCCCGCGCCTGGTAAGTATGAATCGTTTCGACCAGATCGTTTAAGCCGGCCATACAGCGAGGGTCATCAATGCGCAGTTCGTTCAGTCCCTGTTTGCCATAAGGGTAATCAACACAGGCGACTTCAACCACGATTAAACCTACCCCGCCGCGTGCCCGGGCTTTATAGTATTCGAGCATCTGGTGGGATACCTCGCCTTCCATCGTGGCCAAGTTGGTAAACATTGAGGGCATCACTATCCGGTTTTTAATCGACAGGGAGCCAATTTTGCCGGGAGCAAACAGATTGGGGAATGCCAGCATGATAATGTAACCTCCCAGGTTTTAGCTTAATTTTATCGTATTATGGTTATCGCGGGCTTAATCTAAATCAATACATGGTTTTGCAGGCTTACCCTAAATGAGGTATTGACTGCATTTTATCACAAAGGGGAAGGTTTGTCCCTTAAGCGGTATGGCTTAGGAAAAAGGTATAAGCTATGAGACCGTAATAACGGCCTTATAGCTTATTTAAATAACTTCTTAATATTAAGTATTTAATTGTTCAACATTAAAGTATTTAGGATTAAGCGTTCAACACAAAAGTATTAAACATATATCATCATTATTAAACAAAGGTACGAGGAATCTAGATTTTTTTCCTATAGATCGTAGTACATCCCAAACTCCGCCGGGTGGGGGGCAGTGGAGACTTTACTGGCCTCTTTGCGTTTCCGGGCAATCCAAATTTCGAGCAGCCGTTTCGGGAAGACATCTCCGGCCAACAGGAACTCATAATCGGCTTCCAGGGCATCCAGGGCTTCATCCAGGGTAGTCGGCAGTCCTTTGATCTTACTTTTTTCGGATTCGGGCAGGTCATAGAGATTGAGATCGTAAGGCCCATAACCTTGTTCCACCGGATTGATCTTGTTTAGCATACCGTCAATCCCAGCCATGAGCATTGCGCTGTAAGCCAAGTATGGGTTAGCTGTAGCATCACCCGCCCGGTATTCAAACCGTTTTTCAGAAGGATGTTTCGCGTAGTCCGGAATCCGGATTACGGCGCTGCGGTTGGCAGTGGCATAACAAATACTCACCGGAGCTTCGTAACCGGGTACTAAGCGTTTGTAGCTGTTGGTCGAAGGATTAGTTAGAGCGCAAAGGGCCGGAGCATGTTTCAAAACTCCCCCGATAAAATACAGCGCTTGTTCACTTAAACCCGAATACCCTTTTTCATCAAAGAAAATCGGTTCGCCATTTTTAAAGAGGTGCATGTGCACGTGCAGGCCGTTGCCGGCTTCGCCGGCTAAGGGTTTAGGCATAAAGGTCGCGGTTTTGCCGGCTTGGAAGGCGGCATTCCGGACAATGTATTTGGTCAGCATGGTCTTGTCAGCCATTTCGCGCATGGAACCAAATTCTACTTCAATTTCGACCTGACCGGGTCCAGCCACTTCATGATGGTGGTATTTTACCTTAACTCCCCGTTCTTCCATCAGGACACACATTTCGCTGCGCAGGTTATATAAAATATCAAAAGGCTGATCAATATGATAGCCGCCTTTTAAAGGTATTTTAAAGCCTTGGTTCCACTCCTCGTTGTTTCCGCTGTTCCATTCCGCTTGTTCGGTGTCGATTTCAAAGCCGCAGCGCTGGGGCAAAGTTTCATAACTGACATGATCAAATACAAAGAATTCAAACTCCGGTCCGATCCGCATGTCATCAGCGATGCCGGTAGATTTCAGGTAATTCTCAGCCGCATCGGCAATGGTGCGCGGGTCCTGCTCGAAACGCCGATGCGGATTGCCAATCACGAATATGTCGCCAATCATGCTGATAGTCGGAACATCGCAGAAGGGATCCAAAAAAGCCGTCTTTAGGTCCGGGATAAAGACCATATCACTTTTTTCCACCGGAGCGTAACCATAATTAGAGCCGTCAAAACCGATTCCACTGGTTAAGGTTTTTGGGGTAAAGCGTCCGACGGGAATTGTAAGGTGGCGCCAGCGCCCCATCAAGTCAATCATTTTAAAATCAATCATTTTAATTTCGTTTTGCTGACAGAAACGTTCCAATTCCTCGAAACAGTTAAACACGTTTTTTCCTCCTTGTATTTTATATAATAATACATTATACCACCATGTCGAAAAATATTAATATTTTTTTGGGAGCAGTAACGAAGATATACTGTATTATTCCTCAGTTATGTATTCGCCTGCCAATAGATTCATTTATATCTAAACGGCGGATATATATCCAATACACACAGATGCATTTGTCGATTAGTGGCGAATAATCTATAATAAACACGAAAAAATAGTTACGCTTATTTCAACCTGTGCTATAATATTATACGTTATATCAGGGTATAAAACTAAATATTCTTATTTGGGGAGGAGTAATATCGGTGGTAAAGCAACAGGCGGAGAAGAATGGCAAATGCGTTGATTTGTACCAAAGCGCCACGATGAAAAGCAAATCCGGAAAACTAGTTGAACCCTGTCTATTGTTGCTTCTTCACGAGAAGTCATCTCATGGTTATGAACTAATTGAAAAGCTGGCTGAATTTGGTTTCGATGACGATTCCCCAGATCCCGGAACAGTTTACCGTAATCTAAGGAGAATGGAAGAGGAAGGTTTGGTTAAATCATCTTGGTTAACGGATGGACCCGGCCCAGCTAAACGCTTATACGAGGTAACAGAAGAAGCCGCGGGTCTTTTAGCTGAATGGGCAGATGATGTTAAGAGAAACATTGAAAGGCTCGAAGGCTTCCTGATGCGTTACAATTCATTTAAGGATGTATTTTAGAACCGATCCCTCAGCCCTAATCAATCAGAAGCCGGGACACCCGCTGTCTTCTGCTTGCGAGATCACTAGCCTTCTAAACTATATAATTAAAATGTATATAATATCGGCTAATTTTAGTAAAAATCAAGACCGCCAAGTTTTTAGGCCTGGTCTTGGTTTTTTGTTGTTTGAGCTAGCCAAGTGGGAACGGTTGAATTTGGCGGCAGGAACTTTCCGCACTCAAGTGGTATATAGTAATAAGCCTACGCAAGTAGGTGCTTAGCCAGGGATTTAGACGGAACCTGCGTCGTTTAGGAGTAAAAAATTATAAAAGATTCAGTTTTAGGAGGGTTAGACTTGTTAATCATCGGACTCAACGGAAGTCCCAATAAAGAAGGGAATACCGCGTATTTATTAAATGAGGCGCTTAACGAAATCCGTGACTGGGGTGCGGAAACGGAATTAATCAATTGCGCGGAGGCTTTAAAAGGACTAAAAACCCCTTTTTGCCTAGCCTGTAGTTCTCCCTGTTCCGCCAAGTGTTATCAGAAGAAAGAACTGGCTAAGGTTTATGAGCGGCTAGCGGTTTGTGACGGGATTATATTGGGTAGTCCGGTTTATTTTGGTACTGTATCCGGGCAAATGAAAGCATTCTGGGACAAGTCCCGGTCACTTCGCGCCAATAAAGCTCTGCTTAATGTTGTAGGAGGCGCTTTGACCACGGGAGCATCGCGCTATGGGGGTCAGGAGACCACTTTGCGGGCTTTACAGGATATTATGCTTGTACAGGGGATGATTGTCGTAGGTGACGGGTTCATTGATGATGATGCCGGTCATCAGGGGGTGGCTGGTCAAAAGCCGGTGGAGCAGGATATTAATGCGCAGCAAAGGGCAAGGATTATGGGCCGGCGACTGGTCCAGGTTTGCGCTGCCACCCGGGATATCCGAGTCCGCCCCACCACCGTCCCTGAAGGCAGCGTCTAAATAGATGGATTATTTATAAGAATAAAATTGTTTCTTGCAGGAATTTCTTATTTTTTATCGAAATTAATTACTTCCTGAAAGGGATGAATATTAAAAATTAGAGTGAATATCAAGATTTAGAAGGAAACTATAAGATTTTGGCGAATTAGTTATAAAACGAAATGATTTGGGCTAAGAGTGCCAGCTGTGGATGAAATGGGTGATTCGATTGGTGAAGTTTGAGCGGGAGCAGTTAGTCGAGGAAATCGTTTCACGCATAGACATCGTTGAAATTATCGCTGAGAGTGTCAGCTTGAAGAAAAAGGGCAAGGATTTTTGGGGGTGCTGTCCTTTCCATCCGGAAGACACCCCTTCATTTGCAGTTTCGCCGGACAAACAGGTTTTTTACTGTTTCGGCTGTCAATCAGGGGGAAATGTAATAACCTTTCTGCGAAAAAAAGATAACCTTAGCTATTATGAAGCAATATCCCTGCTGGCTGAAAGGGTTGGGGTCCACTTAGATGAAGGGGCTGATTCTGCCTCAAGGCAGCAGTACCGAAATGAGAAGCAGCGATTCCAGCGGTTAAATGAATTAGCCACCAATTTTTTTCATGAGACGCTCCGCCATTCTGCGGAAGGAGAAACTGCCCGAGAGTATTTAGATACCCGGGGAGTAAACCAAGAAAGCATTTTTCGTTTTAGATTAGGGTATGCTTCCGAATCTTGGGACGCTCTATTAAAGCACCTTACGAAGCAGGGTTTTTCACCGGCAGAGCTGGAACGTTACGGGCTGGTGGTTGCTCGCAATAGCGGCGGATATTATGACCGATTTCGACAGCGACTGATGTTTCCCATCGCAGATCAGACTGGTCAGGTGCTCGGCTTTGGCGGCCGGATTTTAGGCGAAGGCAATCCAAAGTATCTTAACTCACCAGAAACGCGTTTCTTTGATAAGGGGAGGTTGCTCTATGGAATACATTTGGCGCGGCCGACCATCCAGGAAAAGCAGCAGGCGGTAATTGTGGAAGGCTATATGGATGCCTTGATGTGCCAGCAAAACGGGATTACTAATGTGGTCGCTTCGATGGGTACCGCCTTAACCACCGCGCAGATTCAGTTAATTTTACGTTATGCCCCAAGAATTCTTTTGGCTTACGATTCCGATTCGGCTGGACAGAATGCGACTTTGCGGGCGATTGAACTAATCAGAGGTCTAGGGGGAAGGGTGCGGGTGGTATCCCTTTTTGAGGATAAGGACCCAGACGAATGCATCAAAAACCATGGGGCGGAGCGCTTTAGGGATTTGTTAAGCGAAGCCCAGGATTTTTTGGCCTATAAGCTCCAAAAACAATTAAGCAAAGGTGCACCGCGGACCGCGGAAGAAAAGATGTTAATCCTGACTGAGTTCTGGGAGGATCTTAGACAAGCCGGGAGTGAATTGGAACGACAGGAATATTGTGAAAGACTATCCATCGCATTACAGGTATCTGAACTCACAATCCGTGAGGAATTTCGCAAATATCTCGGAAAAGCGCGAAAGAATCCCGGACAATTGGTTAAAAATACAAATAATGTCCATACTAAAAATGGGAAATCGAGTAAATCCGAATTAGCGGAACTCAATCTCCTGCGTCTGATGCTGGAGGACCCGCTCCTCTTCAAACGAGTGGAAGAGGAGTATGGGCTAGATTTGTTTTTTAACAGCGAATTACAGCAGATCGTCCAGGTTTGTCGGGAAGCCTTGGCTGCCATATCCTCAGATGAAACAGGCGCTCGGTTGAACTCAGTTTCGCTGGCCAAACTAGTCGAAGGATTGGCGGAAGGTTCGATCCGAGAAAGATTGATAAGAATTTGTATGGAAGATTCTCCTTTTCCAGTTTCAAACGAGTTACAAAAAGAAAAGGCCCTTAAAGACTATATCCATACTTTACAGCAGTATCGCTGCCAACAACGAATAGAAGAACTGCAGTTTGAGTTGAGTGAGTGCACCCAACAAGGCGATTTGCAAAGAAGTATGGACCTAATTACAGAGATGAAAAGAATTAAATCATCAGAGTTCAAGAGGACTTCCCACTGATTATCTGGTGAAGGGGGGGAAAGAGGCTATGAAAGGAAAAGAAGAGCAGCTTAGAATGGATGCAGTCAAAAGTCTGATCCAAAAAGGAAAAAAGCGTGGGAAATTAACATACCGAGAGATTATGGATGCTCTTCAAGGCGTGGAATTAAGCGCTGATCAAATAGAAGAGGTTTATGAACATCTTGGCGGAATGGGAGTGGCCATAACTCCCGATAATGGAGAAATCGAAGCCCTGGAAACGACCGAAGCCGAGCCTCACCCGGAGGATATTGAGGTGGATCTCTCAGTCCCCGAAGGAATAGGTATTGACGATCCAGTCCGAATGTATCTGAAGGAAATCGGCCGGGTCCCCTTGCTCACCGGGGAAGAAGAGATTGAGCTGGCTATCCGTATGCAAAACGGGGAGGAAGACGCCAAAAGGCGCCTGGCGGAAGCCAACCTGCGTTTAGTCGTCAGTATTGCCAAGCGGTACGTTGGTCGTGGGATGCTTTTTTTAGATCTGATTCAAGAGGGAAATCTCGGCCTTATAAAAGCGGTAGAAAAATTTGATTATACCAAGGGATTCAAGTTCAGCACCTATGCTACCTGGTGGATTCGCCAGGCGATTACCCGGGCCATCGCGGACCAGGCCCGGACTATCCGGATTCCAGTGCATATGGTGGAGACGATCAATAAGCTAATCCGCATTTCCCGGCAGCTGCTGCAGGAATTAGGCCGCGAACCGCTGCCCGAGGAAATTGCCAAAGAGATGGATATCTCAGTAGAACGGGTTCGGGACATCATGAAAATTGCCCAGGAACCGGTATCCCTGGAAACGCCGATTGGTGAAGAAGAAGACAGTCATCTGGGTGACTTTATTGAGGATGAGGATGCACCGGCTCCAGCAGAGGCCGCTTCTTTTATTCTCTTAAAAGAACAGTTGGAAGAAGTCCTGGAAACTTTGACTCCCCGGGAAATGAAAGTGCTGCGGCTGCGCTTTGGCTTGGATGACGGTCGGGCGCGGACTCTGGAAGAAGTCGGCCAGGAGTTTGGCGTAACCCGGGAACGAATTCGGCAGATTGAAGCCAAAGCCCTGCGGAAGCTGCGACACCCCAGCCGGAGCAAAAAGCTGAAGGATTATCTGGAATAGAAAATTAAATAGAGATAGCAATTAGGTCCTTGACTTTTCAACGGAAGATGCTATAATAACTTTTGCGTGGTATTCCTCGATAGCTCAACGGTAGAGCATTCGGCTGTT
>CAZKWP010000004.1:45689-47322 GCA_964556555.1 uncultured Syntrophomonadaceae bacterium | reverse complement strand
GGATGCTGCGGGGTCCCTTCTGCTTTAATCAGATGGTCGAGAACCTCGCCGATTTGATCCGAGTAGGGACGGGCTCTAATCGCTTTTTCCTGAGCGCGTCGCAACTTGGCCGCCGCCACCATTTTCATGGCTCCGGTGATCTGCTGGATATTCTTAACACTGCGTATCCGCCGTTTAATATCTCTTACTCCAGCCAATTTGTTTCACCACCTAAGCCACAAATATAGTCTTGAACTCTTGGATTGCTTTCTTTAAAGCTTCCTCATTATCTTTAGTGATTTCTTTTTTCTCCACGATGCCTTTTAAGATTTCCGGACGGCTCGAACGCAGGTACTTATGGAACTCGTTTTCCCAGGCAGCGAGCTTATCCAGATCAATATCATCCAGGAATCCGTTAACGGCCGCGTAAATGGAAACAACCTGTTCTTCAACCGGCATCGGTACGTACTGACCTTGTTTCAAGATCTCAGTGGTCCGCTGTCCACGAGCCAAACGGGCCAAAGTCGCTTTATCCAAGTCAGAGCCGAACTGCGCGAAAGCCGCTAATTCACGGAACTGCGCCAAGTCTAACCGCAGACGTCCAGCAACCTGTTTCATCGCCTTGATCTGCGCGGAACCACCCACCCGAGATACAGAGAGACCTACGTTAATCGCCGGGCGTTGACCTTGATAGAACAAGTCAGTTTCCAGGTAGATCTGGCCATCCGTAATCGAAATAACGTTCGTCGGAATGTATGCCGCTACGTCGCCCGCCTGGGTTTCGATGATCGGCAGAGCGGTAATGGAGCCGGCGCCCAGCTCATCACTCAATTTGCAGGCCCGTTCCAGCAGCCGGGAATGGAGATAGAATACGTCGCCTGGATACGCTTCACGTCCGGGAGGACGTCTGAGCAACAGGGAAAGTTCACGGTAAGCCACCGCGTGTTTCGAAAGGTCATCGTAAACACACAGGACGTGCGCATGATCGACTTCCATAAATTCTTCGGCGATCGCAACGCCGCAATAGGGAGCCAGATACAGCAGCGGAGCCGGTTCAGAAGCAGTCGCCGCTACCACGATGGTGTAATCCATTGCTCCGGTTTCTTCTAACTTAGCCACTACGTTCGCCACGGTCGATTGTTTCTGACCAATCGCCACGTAGATGCAGATCATGTCTTGACCTTTTTGGTTGATGATGGCGTCAACCGCTACGGCAGTTTTACCAGTACCACGGTCACCAATGATTAATTCCCGTTGGCCGCGGCCAATCGGTACCATGGCGTCAATCGCCTTCAAGCCAGTTTGTACCGGCTGATGCACGGATTTGCGCCATACCACGCCCCAGGCAATCTTTTCAATCGGGCGAAAAGCGGTAGTCGCGATCGGACCTTTGCCATCAATCGGCATTCCCAGGGCGTTAACCACCCGGCCGATCATTGCTTTGCCAGCCGGCACGGACATAATCCGCCCGGTACTCTTTACGACGTCGCCTTCTTTGATGTGATTATAGGGTCCCAAGAGCACCGCACCAACGTTATCCTCTTCCAGGTTCAGAACCATGCCCACTAAGTCGCCAGGGAACTCTAAAAGTTCGCCGGCCATTGCATTCTGTAACCCATATACCCGAGCGATACCGTCTCCGACCTGGATTACG
>CAZKWP010000004.1:25894-45678 GCA_964556555.1 uncultured Syntrophomonadaceae bacterium | reverse complement strand
ATCTGCTTTTTCAAAATAGAACCTATTTCCTCTGGTCGGATACTCATTTCGTACGTTCACCCCTACCTTCCTATGGCCTTATTCCGGCAAGCCAATTTAACTAATCCGTAATTTAGCCTTGCTAAGGTTATTCTTCAGCAACTGCAGCCGTTTGGTTATGCTGCCATCAATGACCCGGTCACCAACTCTGATAACCAGACCGCCAATCAACTGCGGATCTACGAGAGTGGTTAATCTTACATCTTTGCCGGTTATGTCAGATAACCGTTTTTGCAGGTCTTTAATGTCTTCAGCCGATAATTCAATCGCCGAAGTTACACTGGCATCCAGAATATTTCTGGCCGCATTGGCCATTTCCACGTATTGTAACTGGATCTGTTCCAGATATACCTCCCGTTTTTTATCGATCAGGAGGTACACAAAGTTCATCAGAACGGGCGAGATCCGGCCACCAAAAATGTCCTTCACTACTGCCTTTTTGTCTTGTTCTTTGATAAGGCGATGATTGAATACTTTCTTCAATTCCCGGTTGCCGTTGATATCCCCAACCAGTCTCTGAAGCTGTACTTCCATCTCTCCCAGTTGGTTCTGCTCTTTAGCAATTTCAAAAAAGGCAGCGGCGTACCGTCGAGCAACGCTCTTACTTAGCACAATCTATCCCCTACCTCATTGACAAAATCTTTAACCATCTTCTGATGATCTTGAACAGAAATTTCTCTGCCTAGGACCTTTTCAGCTGCCATGATAGCTAAGGTAGCAGCAGTCTCCCGCAGTTCGCCAACAGCCTTTTCTTTGGCACTCTCGATTTCCGCAACCGCCCGGGCCCGTTCAATCGCCGCTTCTTCCTTAGCTTTAGCCAGGACTTCCGCTTTGGTATCTTCGCCGATCTTTTGGGCTCGCGCTACGATTTCCTGAGCTTCTTTCCGAGAATCCATAAGGTTCTGTTGGGTTTCCGTTTTCATCCGTTCAATTTCCACCCGAATTTCTTCGGCATGGTGCAATGAGCTCTCAATGGTATTTTTACGGTCATCGAGCATTTGCAGGATCGGACCGTATGCAAACTTGTACAAAATAGCCAGCAAAATGAAGAAGTTTATCATGGCCCACATTACTTTGAAAACGTCCAGCCCAGGCACTTCTTCCGAAGCGAACGCGGGACTGGCGATCAAAAATTGCAGTGAGCTAAATACCAATACTCCCCCTACCGTTTGTCCGGCTCTGGCTAACCAACCCTTTATATTCATCTTGGCCAGTAAACCTCCAATCTCTAGGAGCATTCTTGGGGAATAAGGATTGGGGCGATAGTGCGGAGAAGCGAACCTCTCCGCTCCCTATCGCCCTTCTCTTTTACGCTGTTCTGAACTTAACCAATCTTACCAATCAGCATGAAAGCGATTAGCAGACCATAAATGGTCAGCGTTTCCATGAAGGCCAACGCGATGAACAGCAGAGTCCGGATGGTTCCAGCAGTTTCCGGTTGACGGGCGATACTTTCGAAGGCTTTACCAGAGGCAATACCTTGACCTACGCCGGCGCCGGTGGCTGCTACCGCCACTGCGATAGATGCACCAATGGCTATCATTCCTGCAGCTTGATCCATCTTCATTTCCCCCCCTTTCTTTGGTACTAGTCCCCCTTCCTTCTCTGTTCCCTCCAGAAGGCTTCCTAGTGTAAATCTTGCAAACCGTAATTGTGTAAAACGGAATTTTAAAATCCTTTAAAACCTAAAGCTGCTACTGTTCTAATGTTCTTCATGATGTTCTTCAGTGGACGCACCGATGTAACTGGTTGCTAGAATCGTAAATACCAAGGCCTGAATCGCACCCAAAAGGAGTGACAAAGCCATAATTGGTACTGGCACTAAGAACGGTGCCATCGCTAGCAAGAAGAAAATGATCGTCTCTTCTGCAAATACGTTGCCGAATAGACGAAGGGTGAGCGACAGTGGGCGTGCAACCTCTTCGAGAAGATTCAATGGCAGGAACGCCGCAAATGGCGTTAAAAAGTGTTTGAAATAACTTAACCCCTTAGCCTTAACTCCATAATAATGGGTTGCAAAAAAGACTATGATGGCTAAAGCTCCGGTAACGTTCCAGTCACTGGTAGGAGCCTTAAATCCGGCGATCATACCCGAGCCAGGCAGTAATCCGGAATAGTTACTCAATAGGATAAACAAGAAGAAAGTACTGAGTAAAGGCATGTACAGCCGTGCCCTCTTTTCTCCCAATACTCCTCCAAAGAAGTCTAACAACCCCTCCACTATTGCCTCCGCCACGTTCTGTATCCCACTGGGCACTCTTTGTAGGTTCCGGGTCCCAAAGTAAAAGAATAGTCCTAAGATGGCAACAATCACCCAGGAAGTTACGGTTAAACTAAACACGGGAACCGGACCAATGTGAAACAAGACATCGTGCAATTTTCTCCCCCCTTTCTGCATCTGTATTGCCTTGTTCTTTTCCCCTTCTTATCCGAGGGTTAAACTCAGAAATCATCTTCAACGAGACCTGACAAAAAGGCCTGCTGACCTATTTTGCCAAGGAGCAACCCGCTGAAAACAAAATCAGGAGATCTGTGATCAATATCAGGGGACGGACCCCTGTTGGTCTGCGAATGCTGGTTTAAATATTAGGGTTGGGGCAATTGGCCGAACTAACGGCGGTTCGATGGGCTAAGCCCCGTCTCCCCCCTGATCCTCATCCTTCGGGTCCAGACCCTTTTTCAAACGGTCGCGGACCTCTATTAGTTTTGCCAGATTATCTTTAGGTTCGGTATTTTCTTCGGTCTCTTTGGCCGTTTCCAGGGTATTGTCAATTTTCTGGGAAGAAACCGCTTCGTAAGTCATCTTAAAGCCAGTGGCCGTCCCCAGCAGAAAAAAAAGCAATGTCAACCACGGAAAGGTACCAAATCGTTTATCCAGAAAATTTCCCAAGAAAAACCCTACCGCCACCGCAGCCGCCATATTAGTCGCCAAGGATAGCGCCTGACCGAGGGCTTTGGAGCCAAAACGATCTTTTGCCACAACTTCGCCTCCTGCCATCTTTTTGATCGGGCACGAGGTATTCGCAGTATGTTATTATTTTCGCTAGAAATTCATAAATTCCTCTTTTGCTCCGCCAAATTTCTCGTTTATTTTACAGTGATTGACATGATTCGCCACGTAAGGGTTCGTTTTCCGAATTGGCGGTGCGGACACTAGAAAAGTATATTCTACGCGAAATGAACTTTTCCTTCTTAATAACCGAGAAACTTCCCCTAGTCGTTATATTCGAAACTTTTTGTTAGTTCTGTCAAATCTGTCAAATCGGATAGCCTCGGTGCGCGTATAATCCCAGGATCCCTTAACTTCGACTTTTTCCCCGGTAACTGCGCTGGGCTGCAAGTTAAGCTTTAACGGGAGCGCACTTGAAAAAAGACGGAATGGTGTATTACTGCTTTACCTCGGGTATGGATTCAGCGTTTACCTCCGAATGCAAAAATATGCTTATTTTTGTTTGATATAACCACGACGGGTTAATTTCTCCTGGTGCTCGGTTAAGAGTTTATCCAGGTCCACGTCCAGCTGATACATGAAGGTGGCGCAAGTTTGCATAATGTCCAGCAGTTCCCTCGCAATGCGGGCCTGAATTTCCTGATCCCCCAGGGCCCCTGCCTCCACCTGGTCGCGCAGTTTTTGATACTTGTCCGCAATGGCGTTAAGAGCCTCTGCCTCGATTTTAACCTGCCGGCTCATGACCTCGGCAATCTCCCGGCCCATATCGCGGCTGAGCAGTTTGAGCAAGACCGCTTGCCGGTCTTCCCCGCTCATCCCGCGCACCTTGCCTACAATCTCGCTGCACTCTCCCACCTCCTCGGCCAATTTGATCATGGTGCTTTCAATGGTGGGGTCGAGGTCCAGTTTGGGAAACACCTTTTGCATATCCGCGACTAAGCGCATACGATTTCCCTCCTTCAGCGTATTGAATACTGCACGAGTTCCACCCCGGCCTGAGTCAGGAGCCGCCGGGACAAGGCATCCGGGTAATCTCCCTGGAATACTACCCGTTTTATCCGGGCATTGATCAGCATTTTGGCGCAAATGATACACGGCTGATGCGTGCAGTACAGCGTTGCTCCTTCCGGGGAACTGCCGGCGAGGGCGGCCTGGATCAAAAGATTCTGTTCCGCATGCACGCCGATACACATCTCGTGCCGCTGCCCGGACGGAACGTGTAAGTCTTCGCGTAAACAGCCGATCTCCAGGCAATGGGGGAGCCCTGCGGGGGCCCCGTTATACCCGGTGGCGATGATGTGCCGATCCCGCACCAAAACCGCGCCGACTTGCCGGCGCAGGCAGGTGGAACGCGTGGCCGCCAGGTTGGCGATGGCCATAAAGTATTCGTCCCAAGCCGGCCGCGGAGGCCGGGGGTTTAATCCCGCTCCGGCAGTGGCAGGGACCGCGCCCTTGGCTGAACGTTTTCCCTCCGCTTCGGTCAAGTCAATCACTCCCTTAGAAAAAAAGGACGCCGCCTCAGGCAGCGTCCTTGATTAATTTATTGGTTGCCCGCCTGAAACCGGGCAGCGCAAAATTCAATCGTCATTGCTTAATATAAGGGGTATTTCTGGCAGACTTCGGCGACCAGGCTGCGGACTTTTTGCTTAACCGCTTCATCATCAATTGCCGTAAGTGCCAGATAAATGGCCTCCGCTACCACATCCATGTCCGCTTCTTTGAAGCCGCGGCTGGTCAAGGCCGGGGTTCCCAGCCGAATGCCGCTGGTCACAAAGGGACTCTGGGGATCAAAGGGAATCGTATTTTTATTTACCGTAATTCCGACCTCATCCAGAGCCTTTTCCGCGATTTTGCCAGTCAGGTTCTGCGGGCGCAAATCGACCAGCATCAGATGGTTGTCGGTCCCGCCGGAAACCAGGCGGAATCCTCTTTCCGTCAGCCCTTTGGCCAGGGCTTGGGCATTGTTGATAATCTGCTGTTGGTATTGCTTAAATTCCGGGGTCAGGGCTTCTTTAAAGCAGACGGCTTTGGCGGCAATGATGTGCATCAGGGGACCGCCCTGGATTCCCGGGAATACCGCCTTATCAATGGCAGCCGCGTATTTTCCGCCGCAGAGAATCATTCCGCCCCGCGGGCCGCGCAGGGTTTTATGGGTGGTGGTGGTAACGATGTCCGCATACGGCACCGGATTGGGATGCAAGCCGGCGGCCACCAGACCGGCAATGTGGGCGATATCTACCATCAACATGGCCCCTACTTCCTGCGCAATGGCGGCAAAGCGGGGGAAATCCAAAGTACGGGGATAAGCGCTGGCCCCGGCTACGATCAGCTTCGGTTGGTTTTTCCGGGCCAATTCAGCTAAGGCATCGTAATTAATGGTTTCGGTCTGCTCGTCCACTCCATACTCAACGAAATTATAGTACATACCGGAGATATTGACTGGGCTGCCATGGCTTAAATGACCGCCATGGGATAAGTTCATTCCTAAGACGGTGTCTCCCGGTTTCAAAAAGGCAAGATAAACGGCGGTATTGGCCTGGGCCCCGGAGTGGGGCTGAACATTGGCGTGCTCCGCGCCAAAGATTTGTTTAGCGCGTTCGCGGGCCAAATTTTCAACAACGTCAACACACTCGCAGCCTCCGTAATAGCGTTTGCCGGGGTAGCCTTCAGCGTACTTGTTGGTCATCACGTTTCCGGAAGCGGCCAACACCGCTCGGCTGACGAAGTTTTCCGAAGCGATCAGCTCTAGCTTGTTTCCTTGCCGTTTCTCCTCATTCTCAATCGCTTCCGCTGCCTCCGGGTCTACCGGCAATACATACTGCCGAATGTAATCCACAAAATTCAACCTCCCATTTTCCCTAAATATTAAATTCCCCAGTATTAGTTCTTAAATATCCGCTTTATCTATATTATGCTTATTTTGAACCGGGCTGCAATATTTTTCTTCTATGGCTTGAATTTTAGCTAAACGGCGGGCATGTCGGCCTCCGCTGAACCCGGTCTGCAGCCAAACCTGCAGAATCTCCAGGGCTAAACCAGATCCCAATACCCTTCCCCCGAGGACTAAGATATTGGCGTCATTATGCTCCCGCGAGGCCCGGGCGGAAAAGGTGTCACCGCAAAGGGCGGCCCGGATGCCCGGCACCTTATTGGCAGCAATGCTGATGCCGATTCCGGTACCGCAAATTAAAATGCCCCGCGCAAAAACGCCCTCCCGGACGGCCTCGGCAACCGGCAAGGCCAGGTCCGGATAATCTACCGAGTCTGCGCTATAAACCCCGAAATCCTTAAAAGGATAATTTTGTTCCTGCAGGAAACGCCGGACTTCTTCTTTAAGCTCAAAGCCGCCGTGGTCACAGGCCAATGCGATGCTCACCAGTTTGTTAACCTCCTTGATCCTTGGATTCGTCATGGACACACTTTCTATTCCCTCTGTTTTTAATTGTTATATTATTTTTCCATTTTATATATTTATATTTTTCGTATATCCCTATTTCCAGGTTCAAGTTTAAGGATTTGTAAGTTTATGATTTTGCTCGATAATCCGCTGAATACATTCCTGCAGTTCCCGGGCAACCGCGCGGTATACGTCAAGCGGCCGGCCAATAGGGTCGGCAATGTCCGGATTGCCTCCCGAAGAATCACTGCCTCCAACATACTCCTTTAGAACAAAGACCTTGGACTTTGCAGCCGGTACTAACTCCAAGGCCCGCTGCTGATGCTGCCGGGTCATGGTTAAGACCAAATCGGCATTATCCACCATTTCCGGGGTCAGGCGTCGGGCCCGGTGTCCGCAAAGGTCAATTCCCGCTTCGGCCAAGGCGCTGATTGCCTCCGCTGAGGCCGGCGCCCCGGCCCAGGCACCAACCCCGGCCGAGCTTACGGTTATTGATTTATTAAGCCCGTTTTGCGTCAACAGATGCCGGGCAATGCCTTCAGCCATACTGCTGCGGCAGGTGTTGCCGGTGCAGACAAAAAGGATGTTCATCTTTAAATCCCTCCGCCATAAGGCTATAACACTAATTTAAGGCCTACGGCCACTAAAACCAGGCCCCCGACCAGTTCGGCCCGCTCCGCGAGCCATTTGCCCAAATAACGGCCAAAAATTAACCCGGTGGCGGTCATCAGTCCGGCCATCAAGCCAATGGTCCCGACAGTGAGCGGCAGGCGCTGATCAAAAAGGGTCCCCAAACCCAAACCCACGCTTAAGGCATCAACGCTTACGCTAAAACCCAAGACTAAAAGACCCCATCCGTGCAACGAAGCAGCTTTAACCGGCTCGTCCGAGGTCAAGGACTGCCGGATCATATTTAATCCGATCAGCATAATTAAACCCGCCCCGATCCAGACCGCGTACCGGCCCACCAGTTCCCCCAGCAGCTGCCCCAGCATTACCCCGATTAAGGGCATGAACACGTGAAATAAGAAGACGGTTCCAGACAAACGCCAGATCCGCCGGTTGGAAATCCCTCTCAGGCCAATCCCAATGGCTAAGGAAAAGGCATCGGTTCCCAGGGCCACTGCCACCAATAGCAGCTCGATTAAACTCATTATCTTCTCCTACACCCGCATAATCTGTCCGCCACATGCCCGGCGCAACCGGTCCATTATGGCTAAGCCGAGCCCGGTTTCCGGAAAACCCTCTACCAGGATTACATCCACATCAGCCAGGTCGCATTCCCGTAAATATTTGAATAAGTAAAGGGCGGTATCTTCGAGGTCCTGCTGGCTGCCCAGCACCTGCAGGTAATCCGGGGGATCATCTGACTGCTTATAGCAGTCGGCATTTTCCAGGCTGGACAGTACCCCGACCCGCGTCCCCTGAGCCTGCAGTTCGACAATTGATTTCTTAATCTGTTCCACTATGGCGGCCGGCGCCCCCTCAATCAGCATCAACGGCATGGCCGGGGCATAGTGCGCATGTCTGACCCCCGGCGAAGGGACTGCGGTATCCGCTTCGGTTTGCCCGGGCTCGCCGCTTGCGGAGCTTTCCGTTACTCCCAAAACCCGAAGCCCGGGCAGCAGTTCGCGTAACTGCTCAGCAGTTACGCCGCCGGGGCGAAGAATCGTCGGGGGGGCCTGGGTCAAATCCAGCACGGTGGATTCCAGACCGACGCCCACCATTCCGCCGTCTAAGATCAATTCAATTCGGCCGACTAAGTCCTCCATGACATGTCCCGCATCCGTAGGGCTGGGCCGGCCGGAACGATTGGCGCTCGGGGCCGCAATCGGAACCCCGGCCGCCTTTATCAGGGCCTCAGCAATGGGGTGAGCTGGCCAGCGGATGGCCACCGTTTCCAACCCGGCCGTAACCTCCAGGGGAATCTGAGGTTGTTTCGGCAGGACCAGGGTCAAAGGCCCCGGCCAAAATCGCTCGCCCAACCGGCGCACCAGCAAATTCAGTTCGTCATTTAAGAGCGTCAACTGCTCTAAACTGCTCCAATCCGCAATATGGACAATCAGCGGGTTATCCAGGGGCCGGCCTTTGGCCAGAAATATGGCTTGTATCGCCTGCGGATCCAAGGCACTCGCGCCCAAACCATAGACGGTTTCGGTGGGAAAAGCCACTAACCCGCCGGCCTGAATAATCTCTCCGGCTTTCTCAATATACGTTGGCTGGGGATTCTGCGGATCCACGATAAAATAGTCGGTGGCAACCAATCTTCGCACAACGATTACTCCTTTTAAGCCTGGCTTTATTTATTGGATTTACTTTGTTTTGGTTATATTTTGTTTAGTTTCTATTTTATTAAATTCAAAGTTAATTAAATTTAAAGGATTTTCAGAAGAAATTTGGTTTGATCCCTGACAGCTGCTTTGGCTGCCGGTTCTAGCTGGTTGGTTTTTCCCGGGCCCGCCGGTAACGCTCGACTTTCAGCCGCTGCAGATTCGGCAGGGCCGCCGGTTTGGCTGACCGGGCGCAGACCACCCGTTCTCTTCCGCCATAATCTAATTTCACCTGGACTTTGTCCCAGGGTTCTTCTTTAAACAGTTTTTGGGCTGCTTTGCCTTGGTCCAGGCCAATCTCGATAATCAGGTATCCCCCCAGTTTTAAATAGTCCAAAGCCTGCGGAAGCAGCCGGCGGTAGTACATTAGACCATCCCGGCCTCCGTCCAGGGCGGAGATCGGTTCCTGCAGCACTTCCCGCATCAGGTGCGGCAGCTCGTTCGAAGGGATATAAGGGAGATTCGCCGCGATCAAATCGACTTTCCCCTTTAGTTTTAATCCTTCCAGGGGAGACAGCAAATCGCCTTCATAAAAGGTGACCCGATCCCCGACTTCGTGCCGCCCGGCGTTGCGCTGAGCGACTTCCAGGGCCTTTTCCGAAACATCTATGCCGATCACGCGGGCTTTCGGCCAGTAACGGGCCAGCGCCACGGCAATATTTCCGCTGCCGGTACCCACGTCCACTACGATTAACTCTTCATTTTGCCGTTCGCCCAGCAGATCCAGGCTGGTCTCGACCAACACCTCGGTATCGGGCCGCGGAATCAGAACCTGCCGGTTAACCTCAAAGGTCAGGGACATAAATTCCTTTTCCCCGACCAGATAGGCGGTGGGTATGCCTTCGGCCCGCTGTTTGATCAAACCCCGATACCGCGCCAGTTCCAAGGCTTGCAGAGGCTGCTCCAAATTCATATACAGCTGCACCCGGGTTTGCCCCAGCGCTTTACCCATCAGAACCTCGGCCTCCAGCCGGGGATTATCCAGCCGTTTTTGGGTAAAGTACTGCGTAGTCCAGGTCAGGCATTTGCCGATTGTCCAATTGCTTTCCTGCGACAACTCTACCGCTCGCCTTTCGTTGACCATCGAAGATGGTCCAGTTTCCCTTAAATCAAACTTATATCACTAATATCACTAAATCGATTCCTTAGCCCCATTTTTTAGAATATAAATAACTAAATCTAACCGAGTATCCGCTTTCTTTTAGACCGGCGCGGGTTACTCCGCGGTTTTTAGTTGTTCGGCTTGGGCCGTCGTAATCAGCGCGTCGATAAATTCATCCAGCTCGCCGTCCAAAACCTGCCCCAATTTGTAAAGGGTCATGCCGATCCGGTGATCAGAAACCCGGCCCTGGGGAAAATTATAGGTACGAATCCGCTCACTGCGGTCCCCGGAACCGACCTGATTCTTACGGGCGTTAGCCATTTCGCCGTGCTGTTCCTCCTGCGCCCGGTCTAAAAGGCGCGCCCTCAGCACCCGCAGCGCTTTGTCCTTGTTTTTATGCTGCGATTTTTCGTCCTGACAGCTTACGACCAACCCGGTGGGCAAGTGGGTTATCCGCACCGCGGACTGGGTGGTGTTTACGGATTGACCGCCCGGACCGCTGGAACAAAACAAGTCAATCCGGATATCGTTGGGGTTGATTTCAATGTCTACTTCTTCCGCTTCCGGCAGCACCGCCACGGTAGCCGCAGAGGTATGAATCCGGCCGCTTGCCTCGGTGGCCGGCACCCGCTGCACCCGGTGCACCCCGCTTTCAAACTTCAGCCGGCTATAGGCACCGCGGCCATCCACCAAAAAGATGACTTCTTTCAGGCCGCCGATATCGGTAATGTTTTCGCTCAAAACCTCAATGCGCCAGCCCCGGTTCTCCGCATAACGGTTGTACATGCGGTATAAATCCCCGGCAAAAAGCCCGGCTTCTTCGCCGCCCGTACCAGCCCGAATTTCCATAATAACATTCTTGTCGTCATTCGGGTCCTTGGGCAGGAGCAAGACTTTCAGCCGCAGCTCCATCTCCTCTTTTTTCTCCTCCAGCTCGTCAACTTCCGCTTCAGCCAAGGCGTGCATTTCCGCATCAAGTTTTTCGCGCAGCATGGCACGCGCGCCTTCCAGGTCATTCCCCAGCTGCTTGTATTCCCGGTAAGCGGCCACAACTTCGGTTAAACCCGCATGCGCCCGGGCGTATTTTTGAAATTCTTTTTGATTGGCAATCACCGCCGGGTCGCTTAGAAACTCAGTCAACTCTTCATATCGTTCTTCCAGATGATCTAATTTGGAAAACAATCCTTATCCCCTCCACAATCTGCTTGCCGCTTAAAAAATTAGGCTTAGGCCGGATTCGCTATGGGCTGGGATATGGGTTGTTGCTCAAGGGCAACCCGTTCTTCTATCTCCAGGACCCTTTGCAGCGCACAAATGGCCACTTCCAACTGCTGATCGTCCGGTTCCCGGGTGGTCAGTTTCTGCAGCCACAAACCGGGAGCTATCACTATTTTTCCCCAAAACACATCCTGTTTACGGGCTACGTACTTAATAATCTCGTAGGCGATCCCGGCCACCACCGGCAGCAGGATAACCCGGGACGAAATCCGCCAGAATAAACTGCCCTCACCTAAAAATGAAAACACGATAATACTGACCACCATCACGACCAGCAAAAACGCGGTGCCGCACCGCGGGTGCAAAGTGGATTTCTTCCGGGCGTTTTCAACGGTTAGCGCTTCCCCGGCCTCAAAGGTATAGATTACTTTATGTTCGGCCCCGTGGTATTCAAAAACCCGCTTGATGTCCTCCATTTGGGCCACCAGCCATACGTATCCCAAGAAAATGGCGATGCGGATAATCCCTTCGATCAAATTTTGAAGGGCAATGCTTTCGACCAGGCCGCGCATAAAATGGACCGCGCCTGTCGGGACCGCCACAAACAAGACCGCCGCCAGCACGAGCGCCACCAGCATGGTGATGGTCATTTCCAGAGGGGTAATCTCTTCCCCTTCCTCTTCCGCCACCTGGCTGGCCGAGAAATTCAGGGCGCGGATGCCCATAATCATGGTTTCGACCAGGACCACGGTCCCGCGGATAATCGGCCAGCTTAAAAACTTGCAGCGGTCTACCAGCGAGCTCAATTTTTCTTCTTCGATAATAATGCTGTCGTCAGTCCGACGCACCGCAATCGCCAGATCCCGCTTTCCCCGCATCACGATTCCCTCAATCACAGCCTGGCCTCCGTAGTGGCACGGCTGGTCAATCACCGGACGGGTGCGAGAGTTATTTTCCGAATTTACCTGGAACCACATGCAGCTCACCCCTTTTCTGAACCAGCGAGTTACAGTATGAAGCAACCCACTTTTTAAACAAAATTCAATTCGGCTGAAAAACTTCAGGAATAATTTTCAAATACAGAAAAACAGCAGAGTACTATGACTCTGCCGAAAGGTAAAAACCGTATTACTTCATGCCATACTTCTTCTTGAACCGGTCCACCCTTCCTCCTGTATCCACCAATCTTTGCCGACTGCCGGTATAGAAGGGATGGCACTGGGAGCACACCTCAACACGTAAGTCTTTACGAGTAGAACCCGTTTCAAACTTGGCACCGCACGCACAAGTAACTGTCGTCTGGTTGTACTGCGGATGAATCTTTTCTTTCATTCACCCTCACCTCGCTTCGCCAGGATCTTAATTTACGCTGCCGACCCTAGTAATGTTGTAATATTAATTCAGCAACGCAAATTATAACACATTCCGGGCAAGGGAGCAAGGTTAAAGGTGCTTTTTCCCATCAGATTGTCATAAATCTCGCATCCGGCTCGCGCTCTCTATAGCGCTTGCTTCAGTTCTTGCCGCTCGTCGTGGACTACCTGCACCAAGGTATCCCGATTCAGGTTATCGACTACATAGAGGTTAGCGTCCCCGGCCTTGGCCAGTTCAGCCAGGAAATCCCGATTAGAACGGACTCCGATACAAGTCAGCCGAACCTTGGCTTTTTTTACTTCCCCGGCAGCCTTGATCGCATCCTCCTTGGAATCAAACGACCAGTGCGGGTAAGTGGGCATTCCGTCGGTAATCAGGATGAGCAGCGGATTTTTCACTTTGCTATGCTTGATTAGATCCAGACTCTTCATGATTCCGCTCGCTAAAGGAGTCATCCCTTCCGGTACCACGGTCCTCAGCCCCGCAATCAGCCGGTGGTGGTTTCGGGTAAAGGGAACAGCCACCCGCGCATCCATTTCCTGGAAGGTTACCACTGCCACCTTTTCCCGCAGAGTCAGCAGCAGGTGCTCCGCCAGCTGCCAAGCTGCGCGGCTCTTTTCCCCGGCCATGCTGGCGCTGCAGTCAACCAGGAGACAGACATCCATCGGAATGAAAGATTTCTTGCCGTAAACCCGAATATCATCTGGGGTAATCGTAACCCTTTTCTGCCCCTCCCGCAAGCTGCGGCTGGCTCCCTGCAGGATGGTTTCCGGTACCGCGATGCTGTTGGAGGCATTTTCGGCATCCCGGGTTAGAATCTTATGCAGATTCAAAACATCCTGCTCGCGGCATTTCATTTGCGAGGCGCTGGTCCTTTGGTAACGCCGGTTCTTGCCGGGGATTCGACGGACTATCTTGCGCAGCTCGGCTTCCAGCTCTTTCTTGTTGATCATCAGGTGCTGGCGTAAATCCTTGCCTTCGTCGGTCAATGAATAACCGAGCAGGCCTTTTTTGGCTAAACCCAGGGTGCTCATTTGTTCCGCCAGTTGGTCGAGATCCTGGTGCCGTTTCTTCACCGAAGTCGGCGCCATTCTTTTAAAGATATTGCTCTGCATCGAGTTCATGAATTCTTCTACATCTTCGACGCTGCCTAAACGCTTGGCCAGTTCCATAATCAGTTGGTTTTGGTTCTGGAGACGAATCACATCGTCCCCTGATTTTCGCTTACCAAAGAAGGGAAGCATCAGTCCCAGTTCGCGGTGGTTGGCTTTACCATAACCGTTCATCACGCCGGAGATTTTACGGATATTGTAACCCTGCTCTAAAATTGCGGTTTCTACCGCGTCGATCAGGCTTACTACCAGCGGATACCACTCTTCGGGCAGTTCCATGACCAGGTGTACGTGTTCCCGCAGGTCTTCCGCGATCTCCGCGTATTCGTCGTAACCCTGGCGCACGAGCCGGGCGACATAGCCTCGGTCTTCGGCAGTAGCCAGATAAATGCGGCTGGCTACTGCGCTGGGTTGGGTTAAGCGGTCTTCTTCTTTGCGGATCATCAGCTCGTCGCCCTGGGTTTCTAAGAAGGCATCGATGGCCGCCCAGATTCGCCGGGCTACCGGCTTCACTTCGATCGTGGCCGGGTCATGATAAACATCAATATGCACCGCTTGTTCCGGCTCATTAAAGCCACAGAAAGTTTTGCCCGCATCCTGTTCAACTAAAACCTTAATTCGCCGGGGATCCTGGGGATGAGGCTGGTGCACCCTACGGCTGACCACGGCGCTCTCCCCGACCCGCACTCCTTGATTCCGTCCTAAAAACAACCGTAAATTATTTCCCAAGGCTACCTGTCTGGCGGCCATGCTGTTCTCCATCGCCATAGATAACACCTTCCTTTCCCTTAAATCCGCTTCATTCGTTTTGCTTCAAATCCTAAACCCGGCTACCGAAACATCGGAGCTATCAGTAAGAAGAAGGCGCTCAGTCCGGTCAGCAGGAAGAGAAAGATCGGAAAAGCTACTTTAAACAGGGGTACCGTGTATTGCAGACCGCCCCCCAGTCGCCGGAGGGGATTTTTGTCTTCCAGATCAGCTAAGATCGCTTCGGCTTCTTGCCGGCTCGCCGCTGCGTCCACTGCCGGGGTAATGATCTCCAGTTCTGGTGCCGCTTCAGGCTTGATTTCTTCGGTTTCCGGGACCGGCTCAGCCGTTCGAAGGGGCATCTGGATCAGATTGTCTTTCCCCGTTTGATTATCCCTAGGGCTCAGGCCCTTTTTGGGATCTTGGCCCCTTCTGATTCTTTTGGCCCGCTGCATTTGAATTTCGTCAATCTGGGTAACGATGTCGTTTGGCTTGAAGGGTTTGTCCAGGTAATTGTCGCAGCCGTTTTGCAGCGCTTCAATCAACAGGTTTTTGTCCCCAAAGGCCGTCATCAGGATTACCGGGAGATCACCGTACTGTTCGCGAATCGACTTTAAAAGTGTTATGCCATTCATGCCGGGCATGTAGTAGTCAGTGATGACCATGGTCGATTCATCGTGATGCTCTTCCAGATATTTCAGGGCTTCCTCTCCGCTCTTGGCCGAGAACACCTGATGACCATGAATGCGGATTCCTCTCTTAATGGTATCAATTTGGAATTGCTCATCATCTACCAGCAGAATATTCATGGTCAACTCCCCTTTCCGTTATCAATTATTTCTTGTCTTTATTTAATGCAAGGTTCGTGCCAAGTTTTCTACCCGTTTTTTCAAGTATTTATCAAGGCCTGATAAATCGGCAGGTCCCAGCCAGGATACTATTTTGGCATACCGGGCAGCCAAGTTCCTGAAATCACAAGGCATCAGCCATTCACCCTGCCATTTTGGCACATCCCAAAACGAAGGCCTTAAACCGGCTTTGTCCAATCCCCCAAAAGAACCGCGGAATAAACCCTTAATAAGAAGGAAATAGATTTTATTAGTCGAATACTATTAAGCGGACGCTTGGACGCAATAAGCGCTGCGAACGGGAGGTAAAGCCGAAACATGAACCCCGCAGACGTTACTAACCAACCGATTTACTCACCAGATAGCGCGGTGATTTCGGACCAAAAACTGCGCGGCATTCTGGAGAATGCGATTGTACCAATTATTGCTATTGACGTGGATGGCCATCTGATCGAAGCCAACCCGGCCTTTTTAAAACTCCTGGGGTACCTCCCAGAAGATTTGCCGACCCTAAATATTAAATCCCTGTCTTCCCCTGAAGACCCCAATATGTTTGACCAGGTTGTGGCGGGGGAAATTGATTCCTATGTGGTGGAAAAGCATTACCGGCGCAAAGACGGCCAGATTGTGGAGGTTATCGTCTCGGCTTCGGCCCTGAAGGACCCGGAAGGCCGTTTGCATTCGGTCGTGGTCGTCATTCAGGACATGTCTAAATATAAGGCTTTGGAACGCAGCCTGGTAGAGGAAAAACAGCTGTTTGAAAGCTTACTGGGCAGCTTGCCGGTAGGCGTGCACTATGTGCGCGAGGGCAAGATCGCTTACGCCAACCCGGCCTTTTACCGAATTTCCGGCTATTCCGAAGCGGAAGTTTTAGGGCAGTCCCCAGAAACCTTTTCCGGGCCGGACAGTCCCTTAAAGATTGCCGAGTACAACCCGCGGATTCACAATAAGGATGCAAACACGCTCCACACAGAAATAGAAGTGCTGAACAAAAAAGGCGAGACCCTATATATCGAAACGATTTCCACCATGGCCCATTTGGAAGGACAGGAATGTGTCATCGGTATCTTTAATGACATTACGGCGCGCAAACAGTTAGAGGCCCGCTACGGGATAATCTTTGAGGCGGCCAACGACAGCATCCTGGTGCTTGACCCCACGGACCTGAAGATAATCGATGCCAACCCCAAAGCGATCGAGTTATATGATTACCCCCGCAAAGAACTGTTGGAAATGTCGGTAACCGACCTGACTCTGCCCCAATCAGCTAAACCAAACAGTCTCTCGGTCAACAACCCGGACCCAGCCGAAATTACCTGGCCGGTGGGAGTTTACCCCCGCACCCAGATTCGCCGGGACGGGGAAAGGATTCCGGTAGAGGTCAGTTCTTCTTTGTCTTACTGGGAAGGCAAAGAAGCGATCATCAGTATTATTCGGGATGTGACCGAACAGCGCCGGCTGCAGCAGCAGCTGATGCAGGCGGATAAACTGGCTTCCCTGGGCAGCCTGGTAGCCGGGATTGCCCACGAGATCAACAACCCAAACAATTTTATTACTTTTAATATCCCGATTCTGGGGGATTACTGGCAGGAAGTATTCCCGATCCTGGACAGTTATGCGGCCCAGCATCCGGACTGGATGCTCCTGGGCATGCCTTTTGCCGAGTTTAGGGAAGACGTTTTAAAACTGCTGAACAATATGGAACACGGGTCGGACCGGATCAACAACATTGTCAGTGAGTTGCGCAACTTCGCCCGCATCCAGAAGGATGAGTTCCGGGCTCAAATCGACATCCACAAACTGGTGGATCGGGTAATTACCCTGACTGGCAAACAGGTCGGCAAATTAGTCAAGTCTTACCGGGTCGAGCTGGCGGATAACCTGCCGGAAATAGTGGTTAATCCCGCCCGGATTGAGCAGGTTTTAATCAACCTGGTCCTAAATGCCGCGCAGGCTGCCGATAAAGAGGACTCTTACGTTTTACTGAAGGCGCGCAAAGATCCGTTAATCCCCTTCCAGGTGGTTTTCGAGATTGAGGATAACGGCTCCGGCATGGACGAAACAGTGCGCGCCCGCATCTTTGATCCCTTTTTTACGACCAAGGAAGGCATGGACGGCACCGGCCTCGGTTTATCGATTTCCTACGCCATCATGCAGGACCACGGCGGTGATATTTCCGTAACCAGTCTTCCCGGTCGGGGTACCACGGTAAAGGTAACCCTACCCGTAGGAAGGTAGCGGGGACGGGGGGACAGTCCCCGCCCGAATTTTGTCGAATTGCCGTCCCCGGCTTGACACTGCACCTTGGCTCCGCTAACCTAGGAAAGTAATCCATGGTTAACGCATATCTATAAAACGAATCAGATATATTATCAAGAAACGAGGAGGTAGGGCAGCGCTTTTTCCGGTAGCCTTGATGGTTTTCCGAAAACGCTGCGCTAAGAAAATGGAAGAAACGCGATTGAAATCCGGTCGGATTCTGGTTATTGACGATGAGTTGGATTTTCTGGATAGCATAAAACGCGGACTGCTCATAGCCGGCTACCGAAATTTCACTCTCCTTAGCCAGCCTTTAGAGATAAGGGAGCTCTTAAAAAGCCAAACCTTTGATTTGGTCTTTATTGATCTTTGCATGCCTCAAATGGGGGGCTTGGAAGTGTTGGAATACATCTTAAAAACCACGCCCCAAACCAAATGCATCCTGCTTACGGCTCTGGCTGACGCCACCATTGCGACTCGGGCTTTGGAAATGGGGGCCTGGGATTACCTAACCAAACCCATATCCCGGGATAAACTGATTACTACCTTAAACCAGGTTTTGGAGCAAACGCCCACCTTGGCCAACTGATTAGACTTTCATTTCGCTTTCAACCGATATTAATCCGGATAAAAAAGGCAAGTGATTCAGATTAACGGAAATCACTCGCCTTTATATTTTATTTTATTATTGCATAGGGGCATGGAATAAATTGTGGACCCGAAAATCTATTTACGGATCCACTTTGGTGTCCTTCAGTTTAATTCCTTTGGCTTCCATGGCTTTAATAAGCTTGGCCCTCCGCTCAATCTTTTTCGTAATAATATAGGCTAAAATTCCAAAAGAGAATTTAACCAGCAGCAACAGTGCGCCGATAAAAAGAATTTTACTTTGCAAGGGAGTCATGGCAATCACTTTCCCCTTTACCCCTGATGTTTCACAGAACTTCTTGCCAGTCGTGCGGATAACGGACCCACTTGCCTTTGGGGCTGCTCCGAAAACGGACGGCGCCAATCGAGTAAAGGCCTTCCAGGCTGGCGACATCTTTGATCACATACTCCCTGACTCCACCCAGCAGGACCTTCCGTTTAACTTTATCCAGCACGAAAATCGCCACCAGGAAACAAACGGCCAAAACGGCCAAACCGATGTACCAGTCAAAATAATAGAGAGCGACGAAACCGGGCAAAAGGATAATCCATTGAAAATAATTAAAAATCAGCAGCGCCTTAACCAGCAGACTGTTTCCAAAAGTACGCTCAATCATCCATTTCATGGCTTTATTCGGTTTTATATTTAATATAATTTGGCCCTCGATAATCCGCTCCCGCAGTCGCCAGTGGTCTCTTTCCACCGGGGTTAGATCGGCTTCATTGATTTCCGGCTTCTCCAGGGAGGCTAAGTCTGCACTGGCTCCAGTTTGGGGATCCTGGTTCGGCTGATTCATGTTCGAGCTTCCTCCGCTCTTTTGCGCCAAGCAAAAATCTGCCTGCTAAAACTTATAACTATAATACAGGATATCATAATCCCCCGGCAAATAAAACCACCGCCCGGCAAAATGAAGGGGATTCCCGGGGTTTATTTCGGCATTTCCCGGGTATAGTTACCAATCACTACCCTTGGCAATTCCTGCGCCAAGATCCTTAAAAAATCAGGGACTCCCAAGGGACTGCCGCTGGCCGGCGGCACCAGCTGCAGATAAACCTCCGGGTCCAGGTTTAAGTTGCGGATTTGGATCATGGAGACCCCGGTAGTTTGCACCAGATCAAGAAGTGCTTCGATCTCTTCCTCCCGGTCGCTAATTCCCGGAAAGTGCAGCAAATTAAGGGATACCCGGGTGCCCCGCGCCACCGCCCGCTGGATACTCTCCTTGACCTGCGCGAGTCCATAGCCCTGCGGCCGGTGATAAAGATTATAAAGCTCCGGCCTGGCGCTGGCCAGACTGACCCGCAGAGCATCCAGACCGGCTTCGGCCATTTTTTCCACCGCCTCGGGTCTCCCCGCGTTAGAATTCATATTTATCGTTCCCCGGCTGGTTTCCCGGCGCAGCCGGACAATGGCCGTCGCCAGTTCCTCCCCTCTTAGGGACGGCTCGCCTTCGCAGCCTTGACCAAAGCTGACAATGGCCGTTTCCGCTTCCTGCAAGTGCGGAGCAGCCAGCTCCACAACTTCTTCAACGGTTGGTTTGAAATTAATCCGCTGCTGCGGCGAGGGACAGCACTCGGCAGCCTGTTCCGAGATGCAGCCTACACAACGGGCGTTACAAACCGGGGAGAACGGAATTCCCGCTTCCCACCGGCCGTAAAATAAGTTTTGAGCCGTAAAGCAGGCGTATTCCTGGGCGCACCGGGCTAATTGCTTAAGCACCCGGTTTTCTGGAAACCGAATTAATTTAGCCGCCACTTTTTCA
>CAZKWP010000004.1:0-25884 GCA_964556555.1 uncultured Syntrophomonadaceae bacterium | reverse complement strand
GCGGACCAGGACCACTCTCTCTCCTGCTTCACCCACTTTTTCAGCCAAATCGGCCGTATTGTAATATTTGGGATTCCAGGTGCGGTCCTCATCGGTCTTTAGGGCCGCCACCCAAAACTGCCCGTCCTTAAAACCAACGGCCGCATAACCAAAGAGCGGCAAGACCGACGCTCCCTTTTCCCGGATAAACCCGGGGACCAGGGTTCGGGTGTAGCCTTGCGGCAAGAGGGCTCCCACTGCGGCGAGCTTTTGCGGGCCGCGGATTAAGGGATGCTTAGTAACGGCTTTAAACTGGCCGGCTGGGTTAATACCTACCGGGTAACGCTGCGGCAGGAGGACCAGAGTGGCCCCTGCGGGCAGGGGGATCACTTCTTCAGCGGTTGGTTCCACCAGCTGTTCCCCCAAGCGGCCGGTCATGGCCCAACCGCGATATTCCCGCACCTGCCCTTCTCCATCCGCAAATACTAATTCTAACATGGGGATTAGACTCCCTTTCCCAATTTTAAATTCTTACCTAAAGTTCTTTCCAAATTTAAATTTAAGTATAGCATTTTCCAGCCCGAAAAAGAAACGGCCGCTTAACCCTCCCGCCCTCTGCGGAAAGATCAGCCGCCGTTTCTTTAACGAGCGCTTAATTCTCTTATTCTAAAAAAGCTAACGGATCTACAGTTTTACCGTTATCGTAGATTTCTAAGTGCAGGTGCGGACCGGTGGAACGGCCGGTGCTGCCGATTTTGGCGATGATCTGACCGGCGGTTACTATATTCCCTTTTTGCACCAAGAGCTCAGAAGCGTGTCCATAAAGCGTTTTCCGTCCCTGTCCATGGTCAATGGTTACGCAAAGTCCGTAAATCGACTTCCAGCCCGCCCAGGTAACCCGTCCGCCATCCACCGCCGCGATGGGCGTTCCGGTGGGGGCGGCAATGTCCAAGCCATGATGAAAGGCGTCATGCCGTCCGCCATAATGCTTGGTAATCGAGCCGTTTAACGGCCAGGGATAACAGCTGGGTTTAGCGGCCGTCGCTGTTGCCGGGGCAGCGGCTGGACTGCCTGCTTGGGGAATGATCAAAACCTGCCCGACCCGAATGAAGTCCTGGTCAGCCAGGGCGTTGGCCTCTGCCAGCGCAGTCCACTCCACCTGATAGCGTTTGGCAATTACTCGTAGGTTGTCCCCGGGCGCCACGCGGTAGCGCGTTTGCTCCGTTTGCTCTTTGAGCCTGGGATCCCTGGTCACTTCTTTGTCCGTCCGGGTAGCCGCTGAATCGTTAAGCAAGTCTGCCGGTTGTAAATGCATAATTTGTCCGGGAAAATTTTCCGATAATAATTGACCATTCGCAGAATTATCTGCCCAGCATACCCCAACCAAGGCTAAAAGCAAGCCCAAGCCCACTTTTAGGACTGGTTTTTGGTTCCGGCGCATTTTATTTATTCACCCCATTTAAATTTTCCTTTGTCTTAAGACAAGGATTTACCTCACTATTCTTGCTGTTTTTCCCGTTTTTTATTCATTGGCCGCAAAACTGCCGTCTTCGGGGTGATTAAAGGCGGCTGGTCTTGACTAGTTAAACCCGGTATTCTCTTTACAGTCGGTTTGGCTAATCTACGATCTGAAACATCTTGCCCATACCGCGAATCAGGTCGCGGTTCGTTTTAGTCTTCTTTAAAGCATCTAAGAACATCACCATCACATCAGCCGTATTCTGCTGGGTAATACTGCGCCGGAAGGCCCAGATGGCATCCAGTTCCTCTTTGCTCATCAGCAGTTCTTCCCGGCGGGTACCGGAGCGCTTGATGTCAATGGCCGGGAAAATCCGTTTATCCGCCAGTTTGCGGTCTAAGACCAGTTCCATATTGCCGGTTCCTTTAAATTCTTCAAAAATCACTTCATCCATCCGGCTCCCGGTTTCCACTAAGGCCGTAGCTAAAATGGTCAAACTGCCTCCCTCTTCGATTTTCCTGGCCGCGCCAAAAAATCGCTTCGGTTTGTGCAGAGCTGTGGGATCAACGCCGCCCGATAAAGTCCGACCACTCGGCGGCACCACCAGGTTGTGGGCCCGGGCTAAACGGGTGATGCTGTCTAAGAGAACCACCACGTCTTTCTTATGTTCAACCAGCCTTTTGGCTCGTTCCAAAACCATTTCCGAAACCTTGACGTGATTTTCCGGCGGTTCATCAAAGGTTGAGGCGACCACTTCCCCCTGCACCGAGCGCTGCATGTCGGTTACTTCTTCTGGCCGCTCGTCAATCAGCAAGACGATTAATTCTACCTCCGGGTGATTTTTAGTAATCGCATTGGCGATTTTCTGCAGTAAGATCGTTTTCCCCGCTTTAGGAGGCGCCACAATCAAACCCCGCTGCCCCTTCCCCAGCGGCGCAATCAGGTCAATAATCCGGGTCGAATAGCCCTCATGCCCCAGTTCCAGATTAAAGCGTTCAATGGGATAAATCGGCGTCAGCGCTTCGAAACCAATCCGGGAAGCCGTCGACTCCGGGTTAAAACCATTGATCGATTCCACCCGCAGCAAAGCGTAAAACCGCTCATTATCCTTAGGTGGCCGAACCTGACCCGCCACCTGATCCCCTGTCCGCAAATCAAAACGCTTGATTTGCGAAGGAGACACGTAAATATCTTCATGACTGGGCAGATAGGCAAAAGGCCGCAAAAAACCGTAGCCGTCGGGGAGAATCTCCAGGATTCCCTGGGCAAACAGCAAACCGTCTTTTTGAATTTGGCTTTTCATTAACTCAAAGACAAGTTCTTTTTTTCGCAGTTTAGAATAGCCCGCAAGATTGAGTTCCTTGGCCAGCTGGTAAAGCTCGACCATGGTTTTGTTTTCCAGATCATTAATGTTCACAAATTAATTATTACCCCTTTCGCCTTTCCCAAAATATCAACAACTAACAATCTTCAGGAGAAATACACCTTAAGTTAAACCTACGGGTTGACCTTAAAGTTAAAATATACGGCAAAAACTGCCGGTTTACCGAACTTTTGTGCGCCAAAAACTTGAAAGATGGTGAAATAATAAATAACAGCTCCTTGCCAGAACCGCTGAGGAGGGCAGCTCGAATGGGATAAAGTAGGTCCCTAAAATTAATTATCCATTTGCTAGGATAACCCGAATCTGGCCAATTTAAACCATTCTAGCCGCACTTACTCCGCTAAAAATATACGGGCTTTAAATCCTTGGAAAAGGCTGTACAAGGCAGGATTTTTCCGATTTTAAGCACACAGCATCCAGGCAGATGTCGCCAGATCGGTAAAGTCAGATTGTAAGCCAACCAGGAGGGTGAGTATTGCAAAACCTAATGCAGATATGAAAGCTGGCTCCCGCCGGCTGCCGTACCGCGCCTTGGCGCGGTCTCCGGAAACAGACGCCCAGGTTGACGCCAGTTAATAAGAACGCCTGGTTCCGATATAGTTGGGTTTTTTATCAAAACAATGGAGCGCCTCAATAAAGCGGATGGTGCCGGTTCGACCGCGCATAACCACCGAGTGGGTTTTCGCCCGGTCACTTAAATAACGGACGCCTCTCAGCAACTCGCCATCCGTAATCCCGGTTGCGGCAAAAATAACATCCTCTCCTTTGACTAAATCGTCCATGGTCAGTAATTTATTCACATCCAGAATACCCATCGCCTGAGCGCGGGCAATGTCGCCGCCATCTTCCGGCCAAAGCCGGCCTTGCATTTCTCCCCCGACACACCTTAGGGCCGCTGCGGCCAGCACGCCTTCCGGCGCCCCGCCGATGCCCATCATAACATCAACTCCCGAATCCTCAAAAGCAGTGGCTACCGCTGGAGACACATCTCCGTCCATGATCAGTTTAATCCGCGCCCCCGCTTGCCTTACCGCTTTAATCAGTTCGTAGTGCCGCGGCCGATCCAGAATTACGACGGTCACGTCCTCAATCCCTTTATGTAAAGCGTCGGCAATTCGCCGTAGATTCTCCAACGGCGACGCGTCCAGGTTAATACAACCCGCAGCTCGCGGACCTACGGCAATCTTATCCATATACATATCCGGGGCATGCAGCAAACACCCCTGCTCTGCTACAGCCAGTACCGAAATGGCCCCGGTTGAACCCCTGGCTAAGACGTTGGTTCCTTCTAAGGGGTCTACCGCCACATCTACCTTTGGCGCGCTGCCGGTTCCCAGTTTTTCACCGATATAGAGCATAGGCGCTTCGTCCATCTCGCCTTCGCCGATTACCACGGTTCCGTCAATCTGGATCGTATCAAAGACGATCCGCATGGCTTCAACCGCTGCATCGTCCGCTGCTTCCTTATCTCCCCGGCCCATCAATCGGCCGGAGGCCAGGGCCGCCGCCTCGGTAACCCGGACAAATTCCAGGGCCAGTTCTCTTTCCATGCCCCGATTAATCTTCATCTAAAATAAACCTCCCCGGAAATAATAAACTCTTATGCAACATTATAAATGGCTTTTATTTTATTCCCCACTCAGGCTTCCTTTTCCTGCCTGGAAAGCAAGAAAAATCACAAAAGCTTTTTGACCATAAAAATAAGCTTCGGCACCGATTATCACGTCCCAAAGCTTACCTTTGTACCGCTATGCCACTGGCAATTACGCTAAGCATTGAGCGGGAATAAGTATAAAACGGACCTGATTCTCGACTAATTCCTATTCCTCCACCCGCTGGCGCACTGCCTCCCAGTCGGCTAAAAAGCGGGCAATCCCGGCCTCAGTCAACGGGTGCTTAAGCATCTGCAGGATCACGGAGTAAGGGATGGTGGCAATATGGGCGCCGGCCTGGGCCGCTTGCGTAACGTGCCGCGGGTGGCGGATGCTGGCCGCGATCACCTCCGCCTTAAGCTCATGCAGCCGGAAAATATCGATAATCTCCTCGACTAGATAAATGCCGTCTTGTCCGACGTCGTCCACCCGACCGACAAAGGGACTGACGAAACTGGCACCGGCTCGGGCCGCGAGAAGCGCCTGATTAGCGGAAAAAATCAGGGTAACGTTGGTGCGGATCCCCTCCTGACGCAAGGCCTTAACTGCCTTCAACCCGTCAGCGGTCATCGGTACCTTGATCACTATATTCGGGTGCAGCGCTGCCAGTGAACGCGCTTCATTTAGCATCCCGGCTGTTTCCAGGCTTAAGACCTCGGCGCTGATGGGCCCGTCGACAATGGAAACGATTTCCTGCAGCACCTGACGGAAATTACGGCCCTCGCGGGCCACCAAGGTGGGATTCGTTGTAACCCCGCTGATAACGCCCAAATCCCAGGCCTGCCGGATCTCAGTTAAGTTCGCTGAGTCAATAAAAAGTTTCACTGGTTCCCTCCATCTTTATAAAAAGTAAAAGAGCTCTTATTAGAATGACTGCTATGCTAAACTAAGTTTTCGGTTTAACCGCTTTTTGATCGCTTATTTTATGCGTCCGCTGCTGCCAAATATCCGCATTTTCTGGCGAATGATTTCAATTGTATCGCTTCGGGCCGGGCCGAGGATTTTTCGCGGGTCTATCTCATTCGGATTTTTTCCCATTTCACGGCGCATAGCCCAGACAAAAGCCTCCCGGATGTTGGTATCAATGTTCACTTTGCGGATCCCCAGGCTGATCGCTTCCTGAACCGCTTCATCCGGCACCCCGGAAGAACCGTGCAAAACGATCGGAATTTGGGTTAAAGCCTTAATTTTTTTCAGGCGTTCAAAATCCAATTTCGGTTCTCCCTTGTACTGGCCGTGCGCAGTCCCGATGGCGATGGCCAGACAATCAATCCCAGTCTCGCGCACAAACAAAGCTGCTTCGTCGGGGTCGGTAAAAAGGGCCTCTTTCTCACTAACCGTGATGTCGTCTTCAGTACCGCCGATTTTGCCCAATTCCGCTTCTACGGATACCCCCACCGGCCGGGCGATTTCCAGGACCTTCCGGGTCATCGCAATATTCTCTTCCAGGGATAGCTTGGAACCGTCGTACATGACCGCGCTGAAACCGCTGCAGATGCACTGCACAACTTGAGCAAAACTGGTGCCGTGATCCAAATTCAAAGCCACGGGAACCGTTGCCTTCGAGGCGGCCAGCAAAGCCAGCGAGGTTATGTATTCTAAACCAGCGTAAGAAATCGCTCCCTGACTGGCCTGCATAATCACCGGCGATCTTTCGGCTTCCGCCGCTTCCACGATGGCTTGGGCGATTTCCATATTATTGAGGTTAAAAGCCCCTACCGCATATCCTTCTCTTTCCGCGTCCTTAAGCAGTTCCGCCACACTTACCAAGGCCATTTTCTGATTTCCTCCTCATCTGGCAATATCTAGTTAGGGTATCCTTTATTTTATTATTCAATCTTAAATATTATCCCTGATTAAACAATAAAAAATGCTGGCTCCCATTATTATTGCTCCAATTCGTCCAGCACTTTTTAGATATTCCTTTTATTCCGCTTCTGGGTTGACCGTCCGTCAGCGTCTGCCCAACTGCCGCCTGAATCCAGATCCACCTTATGCAAACGGAGCTTATCGTAATCCGGCAGGCTTTTGGCTTCGCCATCCGCGCGGATTGAGACAACCTTAAAGGCACCGCAGCTTTCACAATAAAGCCGGATCCGGTCAGGGAAAATCTCCACCTCTAAATCCTGCTGATTGCAGTGGCAGTTGATTTTGGCTTCTTCCGCCAGCTGGCTGATCTGATCTATGGTGTCATACAGCGCCAGCGGATGTTCCAAAACTGCTGGCAGAAGAATCCCTTTTGGATGGCTTTTACCTGCTGGGGACTCCGTTGTATTTAGGTTATAATCAGTGCTTATCTCCGGTTTCGGACCCAACCAGCCGATTTCTTGGCCCGTAGTCCGGCAATGCAGCGGCAAAACTTTCCGGGTCCAAACCTGACTTCGATTGAGCAGAAAAATATGGGGCTGCTCACAATACGGACACTGCACCTGTAAACAAAACCGTCTGTGTTCTTTAGCGTTTAAACTGAGCAAGTTCGTTCCGCAGTTACAAGTAATCGCGACGGATTGGTGCGTGTTGAAAAAGAAGACCGAAATAGGATAAACATCTGCCAAGCCGCAGTTCGAACATTCTAACCCTACCACCGTGGTAGTAGGAATAGCCATCGGGGACACCCCCCTTTAGGTGGAAAATTGACTGTTATAATACTTCTCCACCGGAGTGAAAATTCCTCCCCTGAGGCGTGTATTCTTCACCGAAATCGGCCGGAAGTTATCCGCGCAGCGCTTCCGCGACCAATGCTTTAAGTTCATTAATATCGCAAGGCTTAGTCACATACTCCTTGACGCCTAGTTTAATGGCTTCTGCCACAACCTCCAGTTCTTCATATGCCGTCATCATGATTACTACCTGCTCAGGATTCCGCTTTTTAATCTCCCGCAGCGTTTCCAAGCCATTCAGCCCGGGCATCTTCATGTCCAACAGGATCAGCCCTGGCTGACATTCGCCCAGTTTGTCCAAGGCTTCCCCGCCGTTGGCGGCGGTGTGTACGGTGTATCCTTCGCCTTGAAAGGCTTCCTGCATTAAACGGCGTACGCCCAGCTGATCATCTACAACGAGAATGGTACCGGAACTTTGCGACATGTTATGCTCACCTCTCCTTAATCCAATTGCCACAATGAGTTACTCTGAATCTAACTGCCGAAATAACTGCTGCTCTTCCCCGTCCGGAGTCGCGACTAAATAAGGCATCCCGGCTTGCAGGTAAACTTTGGGCAGCTGCCGGTTAATCGTAGTCCGGCGCGCGCTCAATTCAACCACTGATCCAACTTTAACCCCGGGCTGGCCGGTTACATCGATCATACAGGACTGCATGGCCACTTTGCCGATAACCGGAACGCGCCTGCCCTCCACTTTTACTTGACGGGCCGCCCGGGTCACCCCGATAAAACTTAAGATGTCTTTGGCTAAAACTTTGATTAAATCCTTAAATCCCTGCGGCTTGAGCACCGGCTCGACCGTATATCCGTCAACATAACCAACCGGCAGAACGGCAATGCGGCTGGGCCGGCGGGTAGTGAAGGTTCGGCTGTAACCAATATCTCGTCCGGGGGGGTAATCCTGGACCTGAATAATTTTTGCTTTAAGCTGCCATGGGTTTTTAAGGTTTAGCCGCTGGGGCAAGTTGTCCGAAGGGTACTGACCGTACAGGATCGTCCCCGGCCGCACCAAGTCCAGGTGCAGCTGCGGATAAGCCAGCAAACCGGCGCTGTTGCAGACATGGCGCAAAGGAATCCGGATTCCGCGTTGGTTCATGGTCTCCGCTGCCTGCTGCAAACGCGCAAACTGGGTCAGAGTATATTTATGATCTGCCTGACGCTGGGAACCAGCGGCAGCCAGGTGGGTGTAAATACCCTCTATCTCTAGATGCGGCTGCTCCGTTAAGCGTTCCATTAAGCTGATCGCGTCAGTCGGGAATAGCCCGTTGCGGCCCATCCCGGTCTCTACTTTTAAGTGGGCCCGGGTTAATTTCCCCCGATCCCGAGCCGCCTGAGCCAAGGCCCAAGCCGTTGCTTCCGAATTTATGGTAGGAGTCAACTCGTAGTCTACCGCCAGCTTTAACTGAGTATCGAGCAGCGGACTGAACAATAAAATCCGGGCCTCAATCCCCTTTTTTCTAAGTTCAATTCCCTCGTCAATGGATGTAACCGCCAGCCACTCAACTCCCTGCTCAACCAAAGCCCGGCTGACCACCGGGGCGCCGCATCCGTAAGCGTCCGCTTTGACTACCGCCATGATCTTGACGCCTGGACCCACCCATTGCCGGACCTCCTGCAGATTATGCCGGATGGCCTCAATATCGATTTCTACCCACCGGGGACTAAACCCATCCAGAATCACAACCGAAACCCTGCCTTCAACTGCCCGCTTTTAATCTTTTCTTCAGGTTTATTAATTGCCTAATTCCCCGGTAGTACCGGGGCTCCGCCCAGTTCCACAAGCCATAAAGCACCCGGGAATAGGGGAGGTCATACTCCCCTATAAATTCTGTATAAACCCCGTTAAACCCTTTTTTAAACCGGACCAAACCGTATAAAGGGTGATCCTCTCCTACGTCCCCCGGCACTCCCCGGAAATCGTACAAGGTACAGCCCTGTTCTTTGGCCCATTCGATCATGGTCCACTGTAAGAGGTAGTTCGGCATCACGTTGCGGTATTGGTTACTGGAGGCTCCATAGATATACCAGGTCTTGTCCCCAAAAATGAAGGCCAGGGTCCCGGCTACTAACTTTCCCTCGTATTCCGCTAAAAACAGCTTGGCCAGATTCCGCCCGGCCAAATGGTCCCAAATCTGTTCGAAATACGCATACGACCGGATTAAAAAATGATCCCGCTGCGCGGTTTCCAACAGCACTTGATAAAATCCGGGCAAATCCGCCTTGGAACAGTCGGTTTTTAGCTTTACCCCCTTCTTTTGGGCGAGCCGGACATTGTAGCGGGTTTTCCCGGCTAAGTTGGCAAAAAGATCTTCAATCGAAGGTGTGAGATCTAAACGAAAAACAAACCGGGGTTGTACTCCTTCAAAACCTTCGCTGGTCTGCGCCGGTTCAAAACCCCGGGAGCGCAGATACCCTCCAAATTCCCGATCCGCAGCCGGGACATCGGGATCGATTTTTAAAAAGATGGCGCGATGCTTTGCCGCCTGTTCTTTGACCGCTTGCCAAAGAAAATCCAGGTGGGCAATATTCCGCAGATCCGCCACTGGGCCGCGCGGCGCATAAAAAATGCTGTAAACGCCTCCCGGCAGTTTGCGTTTAAGCAGGGAGATCGCTGCCACCGCGACGTTATCTTCTTTAATCAGGAGCCGAATTGGTTCCCAGCCCGTAGCTGCTTTAACTTCGCCCCACTCGTAAGACTGCAGGATATGTCCCTTGGGCATGGTTTTCCCAAAATTGTTGAATTCTTCCCGCTGGTCCGCGGCAATCACGCTATACTTTAGCGCCAACAACATCCTCTCCAACTATCCATATTTTAATCTCAATACTGCCGCGAATGCTTAAGGGCAGCCCCCACAAAATCCCTAAACAAAGGATGGGCGCGATTGGGACGGGACTGAAACTCGGGGTGGAACTGACAGCCGACAAACCAGGGATGATCAGGAATTTCCACGATCTCTACCAACCGGCCGTCCGGCGAAACCCCGGTGACCCGGATTCCCCTTTCGGCGAGCAGCGGTCCAAATTTATTATTAAACTCGTAGCGGTGGCGATGCCGCTCCTGAATCAACTGCTTGCCGTACGCGAGATGGGCTTTGGAACCTGGCTCCAGCTTGCAGGGATAGTTGCCGAGCCGCATGGTGCCGCCTTTTTCCGTAACCTCTTTCTGCTCCTGCATCAAATCGATTACCGGGTAAAGTGTGTCCGGGGCGAACTCCGAACTGTGCGCGCCATCCAAACCGCAGACGTTTCGCGAGTACTCAATGACCGCGCACTGCATCCCCAGGCAAATGCCTAAAAACGGGATTCGTTGTTCCCGGGCATAGCGGGCCGCCATAATTTTACCGTCAATCCCGCGATCCCCAAAACCGCCCGGCACCAAAATTCCATCAACCCCCTGCAGATAGGCTTCGGCCCCCCCGGTTTCCAAATCCTGCGCATACGCCCACCGGATGTCCACCTGCACCTGATGAAAAATCCCCGCATGTCGCAGACTTTCTACGACACTGAGATAGGCGTCATGGAGTTCCACATACTTCCCGACCAGGGCAATGGTTACCTGCGCCAGGGGATTTTTAAAGCGTTCCACCAGTATTTCCCAGTCCCGAAGATCACTTGGCCCGCCCGCCAGTTTTAAACGGTTTAAGACAATGTGATCCAGTCCCTGTTCCGCAATCATTAACGGAACTTCATATATACAGCCGGCATCCAGCACCTGGATCACAGCTTCTAAGTCCACGTCACAAAACAAAGCTAGTTTTTCTTTTAGGTCCTGAGGCAGGGGTTTTTCGGTCCGACAAACTAAGACATCGGGATTAATCCCGATACTGCGTAATTCTTTCACGCTGTGCTGGCTCGGTTTGGTCTTTAATTCCCCAGCTGCATGGAGATAAGGAATCAGGGTTACGTGAATATACATCACATTATCCCGGCCTAATTCACTCCTTAACTGGCGGATCGCTTCCAAGAAAGGAAGGGATTCAATGTCCCCGACGGTCCCGCCGATTTCGGTAATCACCACGTCTGGGGTGGGGGCAGCCTCTCGCGCCACCCGGTGGATGCTTTCCTTAATTTCATTCGTTATATGCGGAATTACCTGGATGGTACTGCCGAGGTAATCACCCCGCCGTTCTTTCTGCAGCACCGACCAGTAGATTTGACCGGTAGTGACGTTGCAGCTCCGGTTCAAATTTTCATCCACAAAACGCTCATAATGGCCTAAATCTAAATCCGTTTCCGCGCCATCATGGGTCACAAATACTTCTCCATGCTGATAAGGACTCATCGTACCCGGGTCAATATTGATATAAGGATCAAATTTCTGAATAGCAACTTTGAGACCCCGGTTTTTTAGGAGGCAGCCCAGAGACGCCGCCGTAATTCCTTTTCCCAGAGAGGATACGACTCCTCCGGTAACAAAGATGAACTTGGTCAATTTATATATTCTCCTCTCCCTAACTTGCGACAGCCCTGGTATCCGGAATTAGTAGCTATCGTTATTCTTCGGCGGCTTCGCCTAGTTCCCGGTCCTCAGGAGCCCCCAATTCCAATCCATCCCCCCGGCGCACCAGCAAACGGAGTCGGCGTCCCCGGCTGGTAAATAAGCCGGCCGTTCCCTTCGAGATGAGCCGAATCCGGCGCGGGGCCTTGCCCGGCACCGCAGACCGCAAGCTCCATTTCCCTTTACCCTGGTAACTGAATCGGGTATCTAAATTTAACTGGGTGTAAATAGCCGCCGCAGTCCGGGACCAATTCTCTGCCCCTACCGGTTTTATCCGCAGGACCTCCTCAATCAAATCCCTAAAATAAACCGGCTGACCGGCCCGTTTTAAAATGTGATAAGCCAGATCCACTTCCGACATCCGGGTTAGGTTATTATCCCGGTCGTTTTTCATCTATACCTCTCCCTTGAATCGAATTACGTTCTACCCGGAAAACCGGTTCTTGGGGACAACGCCTACATCCGTTCTGGAGCATTGATGCCTAAAATGCGCAGCCCGCTGCGCAGCGTCACGTGCACCGTCTGGACTAAAGCCAGGCGGGCGTTCCGGAGCTCCGCGTCGCCGACCAAGACCCGTAAGGCGTTATAATAGCTATGGAACAGGGAGGCTAATTCATGAACATAACGAGCCAAACGATGCGGTTCCCGGGCAAGAGCGGCGGCCGCCACTTCACCCGGCAGCTCCGCTGCCTTTTGCAGCAGTTCCAGCTCGATCGTTTCCTGTAAAAGGTCTATTCGACAGTTCCCAACCGCCGGGAGGGTGAATCCGCCTTCCTTTGCCTGCCGAAAGATACTGCAAATCCGGGCATGCGCATACTGGATATAATACACGGGATTGTCATTGCTCTGCGCTTTGGCTAAGTCCAAATCAAAGTCCAGATGGCTTTCCGCCGCGCGCATAATGAAAAAGTAGCGAGCCGCGTCTTTACCGACTTCATCCAATAATTCCTCTAAGGTAACATACTGGCCGGTTCGCTTCGACATGCGCACTTGTTCCCCACCCTGAAACAGCCTGACCATTTGCGCCAGGATTACTTCCAATCGGTCGGGGTCCTTCCCCATGGCGGCTAAGGCGCTTTTCATCCGGGCCACATGGCCGTGATGGTCCGCTCCCCAGATATTAATCACCCGCGTAAAACCCCGTTCAAACTTGTCAACGTGATAGGCGATGTCCGCCAAAAAATAAGTGGACAAACCATTGCTGCGGACCACGACTTCATCTTTGTTCTCAGCCGAGTCCCCCGCCTTAAACCACAGAGCACCTTCCTTTTCATATATATAACCACGAACTTGCAGTTCATTCAAGGTTTGAATAATTTTTCCGGCTTCGTGCAGGGACTGTTCACTGAACCAGACATCAAATTCAACGCCAAAACTTTTTAGAGTCTCGCGGATGGCGGCCTGTTTTTCCTGCAGCGCAAAGTTTAACAACTGTTTTCTTCTTTGGGGCGCTTCCGACTTAAAGTACTGGTTGCCATTAGCCTGGATAAAATTTTCCACAGTGGTGATCAGATCCGCTCCGTGATAACCATCCTCCGGAAACTCGACCGACTGCCCAAAGGCTTGCAGATATCGGGCTTCCAGGGAGTCAGCCAATTTTTCAATCTGATTCCCGGCGTCATTTATGTAAAATTCACGGGTTACGGCATAACCGGCTGCGGTCAGCAGATTTGCCAGACTGTCGCCGAGCGCTGCGCCCCGGGCATGTCCCACGTGCAAAAGGCCGGTAGGATTGGCGCTGACGAATTCAACCTGCACTTTTTCGCCGGCCCCGATTAGGCTTTGGCCATATTGTTCTCCCTGCGCTGCTACCTCCAACGGAACTTGAAACAGCCACCCCGGCTGCAAAAAAAAGTTAAGAAAACCGGGGCCGGCAATTTCCAGACGCTCTACCCACGTATCGGTTGGGTCAAAAAACTCGCTTAATATTTCCGCGATTTTACGGGGAGCCAGCCGGGCGGGTTTCGCTAAAACCAGCGCCAGATTGGTGGCCAGATCTCCATGATTCTTTTCCCGGGGCGCTTCCAGCGTGAAAACCGGGATTTCGGCAAAGGATAAACGTCCGGCCTGTTGCGCCGCCTGGGCGGCATGCAGTAATTGGTGACTTATCTTTTCTCTGATTTCGGAGATTAAACTCAAAATACGAGGCCCCCTCTCTAGCCGGGACTATTTTCTCACAAAGCCCAATCCCTGTCAAACCTAGTTATTTTGGAGGATCAAGCGGTGTGCCCTCCGCGATTTCCGCGTTAAATTACTCACTTGATTGGTCACTCTGCTGCTGGTACTGTTTATCCAAGGTAATGAGGACATATTAAACAAAAGACAGCCCCCTCTGTTCGACTTCGAGAGGGGACTGTCCCTATTTATGGTAGGGTTCGTTTCGTAAAATTTTAAAACAGCGGTAGATTTGTTCCAGCAGGATCAGGCGCATCAGTTGATGCGGGAAGGTCAGACGGGAAAAAGACAGCCTCAGCGCTGCCTTTTCCGTAACCTGGGGATCAAGACCCAAGGTTCCTCCGATAACCCAATTTATTTCACTCTGCCCGGCCAGCAGCGTTTTTTGCACCCAATCGGCTAGTTCTTCCGAGGAAAAACTCTGGCCCTGCCGGTCCAAAACCACCAGGTTGCCCGATGTTTGCACCGGGAGATATTTTAAAATCCCCGCCCCTTCTTTTTTGAGAATCAGCTGTTCTTCCGCTGCGGAAGCTCCCTCCGGGATTTTTTGATCCGCCACTTCCAGGAACTGGACCCGGGTATAAGGCTGCAGGCGTTTCGTATATTCGGCGACCCCTTCCTGCAGATATTTTTCTTTAAGCTTACCGACCGCAATAATCCGCAGTAACATCCTGCCCTCACTATTACTTAAATTTATTTCAAATTATATCAATTTACATTTAAGCTATATTTAAATAGACTATTATTTAAACTTATTTAATCAGCTTAAGTTTTAGTTTAACACGAGCTTGGTGCTCCGGCCAGGCCTATCCCTTAATTACAGCAGAAAACTGAAGCTTTAGCGGCCCGAACTTACCTGGGGGTGCTCAAACGACCCAAGGTTACGGGTATGGTCAGTTCTTGGTATTGATTGTTAGATGGGGAACTTTGCCTGAACAGTTTAACCGACACCGTATCCCCTACCTGGTGCTGCGCAATCAGGCTGTGGAGTTCAGTCGCGGTTCGGATTACCTGCTCATCCACCGCCACGATGATATCCAGATCGAGCAATCCCGCCTTATCCGCCGGGCCGGACCGGTGCACCTCGATTACTACGCCATAGTCTACCGGCAGTTGATAGTAAGCCGCGCTATCCGCGGTGACTTCCCCCAACAGCTTTACCCCCAGCGCCGGACGGACAATCTGTTTTTCTTTCACCAGCGAGTCAATAACCGTCTTTACCTGATTGATGGGGATAGCAAAACCCATACCTTCGAAACCCTGGATCGCGATCTTAACCGTGTTTATGCCGATGATTTCCCCTTTGACGTTTACTAATGCCCCTCCGCTGTTCCCGGGATTAATTGCGGCGTCGGTTTGGATTAACTGGTAGGCATTCCCTTCTTCCGTAGTCAGTTGCCGATTTAATCCGCTGATGACGCCAACGGTAACGGAGCGGGCAAATTTAATACCCAGAGGGTTTCCGATGGCCACCGCGGTTTCGCCTACACTCACCTGCTCTGAATCGCCAAAACTGGCGGCGACTAAATCCGGGGCCTGAACCTGCAAAACTGCCAAATCGGTATAAGGATCCCGACCCACCAGATCAGCGGCTAATTCCCGGCCATCAGCCAAGGTAACTAGAATTCGGGAAGCGCCCTGGACTACGTGATTATTCGTGACAATATAACCATTGCCACTGTCAAAGACTACCCCTGAGCCGGTTACATCCTCCCCGATCCGGGATAAAAATCCACCCTGCTGTTTATTGATTATCCCGACTACTGCCGGAGAAACGGCCTGAGCGATCGTTACCACCGGATTCGGCACCTCTTTATCCCCAACCTGGGCAAACAGCAGGTTAGGCGTTCCTGAATCAGCGGGATTACCCGTATAGTTGCCGGGACTTCTCAGCGGTCCAGGCAAAAATTGATAAATCCCGACGCCGATTAATGCCAAGACAGCGAGGATGAGAAAATAGGGTAAGTATTTAGACCCCCGTTTTGACTTAGCAGCGCTTGTATCTTGTTCCAATCCATTATCACTTCTCTCACAAAAATTTATTTCCTTTAGCTTGCCCTTTAAATCCCGATAAAAACAAAACCGGGGGTTAAATTTAACCGCCGGTTTAAACCATTTTATAGCAACAGATTTAATTTATATCAGTCATAGATGTTTCGCCTTAAATCCTGATGGAATTATAAATTTTTAATCCGATCAAAATAAAATCTTGGTTATCGACTAAAACTTTTAAAGCTGATTAAATTACCGGATCTCAAGCCGTGCGCCCAGCCCGGTAAACTTCTCCACTATATTTTCATAGCCGCGGGAAATATGGTGCACCTGACCGATGTCCGTTTCACCTTCAGCGGCCAGAGAAGCCAGTACCAAGGCGGCCCCGGCGCGTAAATCAGTCGCTTTTACACAGGTCCCGTAAAGTTTGTTCCCGCCCTTAATCACGGCTGTATGGCCCTCTACTTTAATCTTAGCGCCCATCCTTTTCAGCTCGTCTACTACCTGAAAACGATTTTCAAAGACATTTTCCACAATCACACTGGTCCCTTCCGCCAGACTGAGGAGGGCCATGAACTGAGACTGCATGTCCGTAGGAAAGCCCGGATAGGGCATAGTTTTGATATCTACCGCTGAAATCTTGGCCGATCCTAAAACCTCGATACAATCATCCCTTTCCCAAACCTGGGCTCCGGTCTCCCGTAATTTGGCCACAATCGGCTGAACGTGCGTGGGGATAACATTTTCCAGGGTAACCTGCCCGCGGGTAATCGCGGCGGCGGTCATAAAGGTTCCGACTTCAATCCGGTCTGGAATCACCGCGTGCCGAATGCCTTTTAATCCGGAAACCCCTTCAATTTTTATGACATCAGTGCCAGCGCCCCGAATCCTGGCGCCCATGGCATTCAAAAAGTTCGCCAAATCAACGATCTCCGGTTCTTTAGCGGCGTTTTCAATGACGGTTTGTCCCGGCACCACCGAAGCGGCCATCATAATGTTTTCCGTGGCTCCCACGCTGGGAAAATCTAAATAAATACCGCTTCCTTTTAACGAACCAGCCTTAACTTTAATATAACCATGCTCCAGTTGGGTTTGAAATCCGAGCAGCTGCAATCCTTTTAAGTGTAAATCCATCGGCCGCGAGCCAATATTACATCCCCCGGGGAGACTGATCTCGGCAATTCCGCGACGGCCAACAATTGAACCTAAAAGCAGGTTTGAGGCCCGCAGTTTTTTCGCCTGTTCATACGGGGTTTGATAATCTATCTGATCTGGCACCCGAATGCTGACGGTATCGGCCGCCAGCCACTCGGCTTCGGCCCCTATACCGCGGATAATATCCAGTAATATTTGAACATCCTGAATAAAGGGTACATTCTCGATGATACTTTCTCCCTTAGCCAGGACACTGGCGGCAATCAATACCAGAGCGGCGTTCTTGGCTCCGCTTATTCTGACTGTACCGGTGAGAGGCCTGCCGCCTTTCACCCTGATCCTATCCACGCGGGTTTCCCCCTTTTACGACTGATGTGGTTCGGCTGATGCAATTTGGTTCTTTTACCATAATATTCTCCGATTCCATAACTATGACCGATCTTATGACCAATGTCTTTAGCGAAATTGTCCTATAAAGAATATCTTCTGTCAAGGAACTAAGCGGCCAATTTCGAAAAACCTCTCTTTAATAGCGCCTTTGAGGACTTCAATTTGACAACCCCTGGCCAGACGGAAGGCAACGCGACCGTCCCTTATAATATAACCATCCCGGTTTAATTAAATCAGGTTTCCGGCTTGAAGCTGATTTGCCCGATTTTCTAAAACAGCTTTAGCCGCGCGCTGGGCTGCCCACTGCCTGAAGTTTTGGTCAAACTGCCGCAGATTTACCCCCAGACTGCGTTCCAGAGTTCGATTCATACTATATCCCTGGCCCAGGCACTCGATAATCTGTTGAATCCGATCCGGGCCGAATTCAGCGTTGATGTACTCAATCGCCCGCCGCGATTCCCAATAGGCCAGCATCTGATTCGGCAGACAATCAAAACGGATATCCATTTCGGTCAGCGGATACAACTCAGAAAAAATCTCCGTCTCGACCGCAGCGACATCGGTTGACGGCAATTTTTGCGGCGAATTTTCCTGGTTCTGCTCTTCCAGTGTCAGGAAGGGATTCGAGAAGGTAAAGCCGGTTATTTGTTTTTCTTGCCATTGCGCGACTCCTTCGGTAAACCAGCGCGGATAATTACCCCCGGTCAGGTAGTCGATAACGTAATGGGTATACTCGTGCGCCATGGGCCCGCTTTCCTTAAACATGACCGCATCCAAATCTCCGTCCGGCCCGGCAGCCCAGGCATTAGGGGATAAGATTCTAATCGTCCCGATCCAGTAAACCCCTAAGGCTGCCTCATCCGCTGGCCAGCCGAAACACCGGGCTAAGGCGTCCCCGTTCGGATAGATTACCACTGGTACTTTACGGCTCGGAACAAAACCAAAACTCTGATTAACCAAAGCAAAAATACCCTCCGCAGTCTCTAAGACTAAGCCCGCCGCATTGGCGTCAACGTCCTGGTATCTAATCTGAAAGTGTTTTCCCTCTAAAACCGGCAGGTGCTGGTTTTGCAGATCCAGGACGACTCGGGATCCTTCCCGAAAAGCTCCATAGAAATAACTCTTTAAAGCTCCTGGGTTACGCAAACCGGAAACAAGCAAGGTAAGCGCGCCTAACAAAGCCAGGCAGCGCCACCAATTGCGGATTCCCCCCCATAACTCCCTCAATTGGCCCACCCCCACTAGGATTATAGCAGAGGTGCCGAAGGCGCAGGCATTGTAAATATTGGAATAGCATACTGGGTTACGCATTGGCTGAGCTAAAAAATAAAGCCACCGTTTCCGGTGGCGGTTTAAGCTGTTTTTCTATGTAAGCTTTAGCGTAACCAGCCGCGCTTAGTTTCGCTTAATATCGTTTAGCGTAAATACTTGGCCGGATTTACCGTTTTTCCGCCAACCATTACTTCAAAATGCAGGTGCGAACCGGTACTGCGACCAGTGCTGCCTACCCGACCGATAACCTCTCCCTGGGTTACCCGTTCCCCGACCTTGACATTAAGCGAGGAACAATGGGCGTACCGGGTAAGTATCCCTCCGCCATGGTCTACCACAATCATTTTTCCATAGCCGCCGCCCCAGCCAGCCTCAATTACCCTTCCATCTTCAGCCGCCCGGATCGGGTCTCCGGTATTGCCGTTAATGTCCATACCCGTGTGGAATTCTCCGTGTCGGTTGCCATAACTGGAAGTTATCCCGCCGCGCAAAGGCCAGGCTAAGCGGCCACTGCCTCCGGACGAACTCGCTGACGAACCCCGGGAAGCCAAGGCCGCCCCGGTACCCTGGAGCACCACTTGCTTAACCGGTTCCTGGATAATTTGTTCCGCGAGGATATTTTCCTCAAGCGTCAGTTCGTTTTGCCGCACTATTTGATAAATTACTTCCCGGCTGCCGGGTTTTCCTTCTTGTTCCACCTTCCGGAAACCGCGTAATCTTTGGTCGGTTTCTTTTATTTCTATGGGAAAACTTAAGGGTTCGGTAACCTTTTTCTCAACAGTGACCAGAACATTAATCAGCGGGGTCGGACTGACTAAATTCAGCACTTGTCCTAAATCCAAATCTTCCGATTCGAGTTCCGGATTGGCCGCCATTAAATCAGCTACCCGCAAATCATGGGCCCGGGCAATAGTCCAGAGGCAATCTCCGGCTTGAACCGTATAACTAACCGTTTGCTCAGTTCCCACAAGTACCCGCTCCACGGCTTCCTCAACCGAGAGAATTTGCTCAATATCTGCTCGAGTTGATTCAATACTAATTGATTCGGCAAAGGCTATTTCCTTCAACTCTTCGCTGGGTGCCAGTTGAAGGTATTGCTGCTTAACCCGTTCCAAGACGGCGGCTGCCGCGTCTTCGTCAGCTACCAAAACACCGTTTTCTCCATTGACTTTAATCGCTGCCGCCTTGATGGCGAAATCTGCTTCTGACAGCAACCGCTCCATTTCTAACTGATCGGCGTATTCGGAAACCATAAATTTACGCTTCATTTGCAGGTCCTGGGCTAATTCAACCGAACAGCCGCCCATGGCTTGACTCTTTTGGCTCATTACCTGGGCTAAGGCATTTTCCACGACCTCCCGGTTAGCCGCCACCCCGATTAATTGTCCGTCTATGGTAACTTCCTGGGGCCCATAAGCGTAAACCATATAGCCTCCGGGAATCATCAAAATTAAAGTCAGTAGTAAGGTTATGATCAGGTTTTTGTGACTGTTTTTGCTGCAGGCCTTGGTGATCGCCAGCCAGGCTTCCCGCATTCCGTTACCCCTCCCAAATCCACAAATAAACTAGTTAAACCAATGTTTAACTAGTAACCCGATTATAACATTAAAGTTGTCAGCTAAAAACCTACCAAATTGGCATAGTGTTCCTGGCCGGTTGATTTTAATTTTTAATTTTTTTGGTTTAACAACTGCTGCAACAGGCGCTGCGCCTGAAGATAGACAGCCACCTCCAGACGTTTTCTTTGGATGGCGCAGCCTAAGGCATACGGTTGGTAAATACTTCCGTTAAAGGCATGGGCATTCGCGTGACAGCCTCCCCCGCAATAAAAGCGCGCCCAACATCTGGCACAAACCGGCTTGCCATAAATATGGGCTCGGCTAAATTCCGTGGCAATATCCCAGACAATTTCGCTCTCCGCCAGTAAACTGCCCATGCGATATTCCGGGCGGCCGACAAACTGATGGCAGGGGTATATATCCCCCTCCGGGGTTATGGCCAAATATTCGGTCCCGGCCCCGCAGCCCTTAAGCCGCTTAATCAGACAAGGTCCGTGTTCCAGACTCAAATCGAAGTGAAAAAAGTTAAATCTGGGCTGACCGGCCTTTTCCCTTTCCATAATCGCGCTGACCAATCGCTCGTACTCCCCAAAAATTTGCGGCAGATCCGCCGGTCGCAGGGCGTATTCCTCCGTCTCAGGCGCCACTACCGGCTCTACCGAGATTTGTTCAAAGCCTTGATCCGCCAAGTGCAGAACATCCCGTGTAAAATCTAGATTAGCCCGGGTATAGGTTCCGCGAACGATGTAGTTTTGATGCTGTCGGGACTCCGCCAACGCTTTGACCGGTGGCAGCACGTCCGCATAACTGCCGCTTCCATCCGCAAAAACCCGCATTTGATCGTGCACCTTGGGCCGACCATCTAAACTGAGCACCACGCTAATCTGCTGCTGATTAAGAAACTCCTGAACCTCCCGGTCCAAGAGCACCGCGTTAGTGGTTATAGTAAATTGAATTTCCTTGTTGTATGCCGCTTCCAGCTGCCGGCCGTAGGCAACGATCTCTTTTACTACGGAAATATTCAGCAGGGGCTCTCCCCCGAAAAAATCTACTTCACAATGCTGCCGATTTCCCGAGTATTTAACTAAAAAATCCAGGGCCGCTTTGCCGATGTCCAGGGGCATTAATTTAGATTCGCCCCCAAAATTGCCGCGGGCCGCGAAACAATACGCGCAGCTTAGATTGCAATCATGCGCCACGTTTAGACAAAGCGATTTGACAACGCCCGGACCCCCTGCAGAGTCAAGACCCCTGGAATCACCGATGCCCATGCTCTTGCCCCGCCAGGGGTCAGGATTAAACAGGGTCCCTTCCCGGATTAAATCGGCAATTTCTGCGGCTGCTTCCCGCAATTCGTCCAAAGAGTGTTGCCGACCACCCGCTTGCGCGGCCATCGCCGCCAAGGCCAAGTCAAGATCTCCCTGCTGGTCTTCCAGCGCGGCCAGGAGGTCCCAAACCACCAGGTCAACCGCATGGATGGAACCGGACCAGACATCCAACACCAGCCGCAGTTCACCATACTGAAAACGGTGCAGGTCCGCCTGAAAATCAAAATCTATAAGCTTGGGAAATTGCTTAAACACCTAATCCCCTCCCGAAACATCCATCTCGTTCGCAATTTGTAAGTTACGTTTACGTACGTAAACGTAATCAATTATAACCCGGGCTCAACCTCCTGCCCACAAAAAAATGGCCCCATAAAAATGGAGCCATATTTGCTTAAACTACGCCTGCTACTTCTGACAGACTTGGTTCCCCACGGTACAAGAAGTCTTACAAGCCGACTGACAGGAAGCCTGACACTCCCCGCAACCTCCGGTTTTGGCGGTTAAATTCAAAGCCGGTTTGATTAAAGTTTGAATATGTTTTTCGGTTGCCAAAGGTTATTCCCCCTTCCCAGATTACAGCCAAGATTATACCACATTTCCGCCGGCAGGTAAACCGTTCCATAAACAAAGCCTCTTTCGAGCTATCGAAAGAGGCGGCAGTTCAAATGGAGCGGGAGACGGGAATCGGACCCGCATAGCTGGCTTGGGAAGCCAGTGCTCTGCCACTGAGCTACTCCCGCAGAAAAATGGTGGCTCAAGCCAGAGTCGAACTGGCGACACGCGGATTTTCAGTCCGCTGCTCTACCAACTGAGCTACCGAGCCACAAAATGGCGGAGCTGACGGGAGTCGAACCCGCGGTCTCCTGCGTGACAGGCAGGCATGTTAGGCCTCTACACCACAGCTCCACATTTGCTGGCTAACACCAGCAGAATGTATTATAACGAAAAATCAGCCAAAAGTCAATTGTCATAATTCACGAAGTATGGGGTTTACCAAAAGGTTAAGATGGCTTCGCGGATTAACTTGGCTGCCAGGATGCTGGTCTGGTCATTTATGTCATTCATCGGGGAGACTTCCACGATATCCATGCCGACTAGGTTTAGTCCCTGCAGCGCGTGGATAACCGAGATCAATTCCCGGGAAGTACACCCGCCCGGTTCGGGAGTGCCGGTACCCGGAGCAAAAGCCGGGTCCGCAACGTCAATGTCAATCGATAAATAGAGGGGGCATTCCTTAATACGGGGAAGGATTGAAATCAAGGGGTCCAAGACCGCTTCCACAAACAGATTGGTATGCTCCCGGGCAAACATAAACTCTTCCCGGGTGCCGGACCGGATGCCAAACTGATATAGATTTTTGGGCTTCAGGCATTTGGTTATCACCTGCCGCATCACGGTGGCATGGGAAAGTTCCTGGCCCAGGTAATCTGGCCGCAGATCTGCATGCGCGTCAAAGTGCAGCACCACCAGCTCGGGGTATTGCGCTGCTGCGGCTTTAATCAGCGGGTAGGAGACGAGGTGTTCGCCTCCGATAAAAATCGGTTTCTTCTGATCCTGGAGGATTTGCGCCGCCGCCTGTTCGATGAGACGCAGACTTTCTTCCAGATTACCATAAGGAAACGCCACGTCTCCGGCGTCAAAAAAAGCGACCTCGGTTAAATCCCGATTGCGGTATACGCTGTACTCTTCCAGCCCAACCGAAACGGTCCGGACCTGCTGCGGTCCGAAACGGGTGCCCGGCCGAAAGCTAAGGGTGGCCTCCAGGGGGACTCCCAAGATTACAACCTTTGCCTCGGTGTACTGGTCAATACTGCCCATGAAGCCATAATTTCGATCCAGCAGTTGAAAATCAAGCATGCCTTGTATCCTCATCTTACGCTTACATTGCTTAGTTCTTATAGTTTATTTGACCTGAATCGTTTAGTCAAACTGTCTTCCGCAAGTTTAAGCTATTTGCCGGAGGTTAGTATTTCTTGCACAAATTTAGGCAGCTTAAAGGCCGCCAGATGCAGATCCGGGGTGTAGTACCGGGTATTGATTTCCGGACAATTTTCGGGGCGGATGTTTTCAGGATCGTATTTTTTCGATCCCATGGTAAAGCTCCACAAACCGCTGGGGTATGTGGGAACACTGGCCAAAAACAGCTTGGTTATCGGATAAATATCGGAGATGTTGGCAAACACCTGCCGAATTAATTCCTGGTTAACAAAGGGGGATTCGGTCTGGGCTACAAAAAGCCCGTCTTCTTTTAAAGCCTCAAAGATGTTTTGATAGAATTCACTGCTGAATAAACCGGCTGCGGGGCCTACCGGTTCCGTAGAATCGACAATGATTAAATCAAATTCGTTTTTGTTGTTTTTCACGTACTCGATTCCGTCGTCAATCAGTACCTCGGCCTTTGGGTTGCCCTGCAAGGCACTGCTGATTTCCGGCAGAAACTCGATGGAGGTTTCCACCACTCGGCGGTCAATTTCCACCATCGTTGCTTTTTCTACGGCCGGGTGTTTAACCACTTCCCGGAGCGTTCCGCCGTCGCCACCGCCGATAATTAACACGCGGCGCGGATGGGGGTGGGTGTTTAAGCCGACCAGGGTGATCATTTCATGGTACACGAATTCATCTTTGATCGTGGTCTGCACCATTCCGTCCAGGACGAGCATTCGTCCAAACTGTTCCGTATCGATAATCGCCAAATGCTGGAAGGGGGTTTGTTCGGCGATCAGAGTACTTTTGATTTTACAGGTAATTCCCAAATTAGGGGTTTGTTTTTCGGTAAACCAAAGTTCCATTAAGGTGCCTCCCTCTTAATCTTTCATCCAATTGGGGTTTAAATTTAATACCATAGCGGGGCGGCAGCGAATGCACAGCCAATTTCTTTCACCCGGTGTTCGGTTGCAGCAACCTTAATGTCTTTAAGCTCCATCTGCCGCGAAATAAAAGCTTCTTTCACCATGGCTGCCACGGCAGCTTCTGCTTCGGCCTGTGAGCATTTGCCGGAAAATTCCATGATGACCCCAAAAGTATCCTGAGAAATCCCTACCGCGATGGCGGCGGAGATCAACTCGCCGGGTACGTCACTGACGATGGAACCATAAGCGATCGGCAGGAGTGAACCCGGGGGGATCTGCATACCTGGGGTAAATTCCGCTCCCGGGGGTAAAATACTGCTGACCCGAATCAGATTAACATTGCCAACCCTGGCTTTTAATAACGCGTTATCAAAGGCGGTTAATTCACTTTTTCCTTCTGCGCTGCCCGCAGTTACCATAAACTTGGTCGGTGTTGGTAACACCCTCATCCCTCTCCTTCTAGTTTGCGTAGAAAATGCCGGACCAACACATCCTAGTCCGGCGGTAAAGCATATCTTTTGCCGTGGAACTAATCATTCGTGTTTGAAAAATCTACTCCCTTAGTAGTTTGGCAAAAGTATTCCACTGGCAAACATCTAAAAATACAGAGATATTATATCAAATAACCAAAAAAAATAAACAAAAATCTGTAAGCTGGACCAACATTTTTTCCGAAGGCGTTTAAACAGAAAAACGCCAGCAATTTAGGTTGCTGGCGTCAGACAAGTGGGGCTTGCGGTTTGGATTAATAACGATTCCTTCGGCTGGAGCAGATCTGGCGGCAAAGGGATTCGCAGGTATTATGGCGGGGATAATTTGAACCGCGGCGATATTGGGAGGTTCGCATCCACTCCTGCTGCCATGGCATTTCTTCTTCCGCTCCCATTTCCTCCTGCTGCCAAGGCATTTCCTCTGCACCCATCTGTTCCTGCTGCCACGGCATTTCTTCAGCTTCCATCCGTTCTTTCCGCCGGGGCATTCTGGATTCCGATTCCATGCGCTCCTGCTGCCAGGGCATTTCCATACCCATTTCTTCATCCATCATATCTTCTTCATACATGTCGCCCATGTACATATCATCCATTTCCGCGCCCATCATCCCGTAATGGTGATGAACATGATAGTGGCAATGATATTCACAATTCTTTGCCATTGGTTTTTGGGTTTCTTCGACGGCTTCTCGTTTTTTTTGGCTAGGGCACCACAAGATACATTCCTCCTCGTAAGCTCAAATTTATTTTCTATCCTTTAAAACTCTAAGGATGAGGTGGTTGCTTCATAATATTCAACACTCTGGAAATAGGTGCAAATAATAACAAGGGTGGCGTTTTTCATAAATGTTTCTCAAAAATGTTTTCTCAAAAAAATTGAAACCTCCGGCGTTCCGCTCAGAGGTTTCATAAAAAGGAGAATATATTAACGGGGAGGGTGGTGCCCCGTTAGGTATATTATTACCGTAATTATAATTTGCATTCCTATAGCCTAGCGGTATAATGTCAAGCCCCTAAAAAAGATAAATTGGAAAAAAGGTT
>CAZKWP010000003.1:47979-49378 GCA_964556555.1 uncultured Syntrophomonadaceae bacterium | reverse complement strand
TGAGGGGCAGCCGCTGTTGCATTTACTGATGTCACAATCCAATTTATTTTCCTCCCTTAGTTACAAATCTTTATTTCCGGTCAAGTTTATTTTTGGCAATCTCCAGCTAAAATAATCTATTTAAGTATATCCTTCCATAGGCCTGGTTGTCCAGAAAACAGCCAAAAAACAACCAAAACAAAAAAGGCTCTTGCGGAAGCCTTTTATAAAACCTTCATGGCTATTAAACGCTTTTTAAAATGACTTTTAAAATAACTGGCCCTTTATTGTCATCAACCAGGTCAGCATGCTATATTGATTTTATAGGTACTAACTAACGTACCGTTTTAGTCGCAGACCAAAGAGTTCTTTGTCTTTGTAAGCATTCTTTTGACTGTCTGCTTTGGCTTGAAGCAAGGTTTCAATTTCATAGAGCCGAAAACTTTCCAGCCGTTTCTTCTTCTCGCGGATCGCTCGTCTTTCTACTGCTTTCGTTACAATATAGACCCCACTGAAGAAACAAATCTTCGCAACCACATAAAATACGATAAGTACCCAGAACGCTGACATTGAAAACATAATCCGCACCTCCCACTATATTTTTTACCTAATCGGTAGTTTTTTCTGACAATATTTAATGCAATATGTGTGCCAGCGGATGCAAAAACCTAAAAAAGCCAAAAAAAATTATAGGGCAATGGCTAAAGCTAGAAATTAACCAATACCGACAAGCATTGTGAAATGCAGCGCATATTAAACCGCAAGAAGAACCAGCCTTTTGCCAGTTTAAAAACCTGGAATAAAGGGCTTGTTCTCGTAAATACAATCATAAGTGGTTTACTTTCGTTCCAACAAAAACAGGTTTCCCCGGATAACAAGAGAAATCCCCTTTAATAATCACGTCTTCAACCATTGGTGCATAAACGTTCCACCTGGTGCAATTACAAACCAAGCTGGTTCCTAAATGTTACGAATTTTTCGAGTTTTATAGTTAAACATTAAAACAGTCCTTTTCATTGACTTGAGATTGATTAAACAGGACCTGGTCTCTATTACGAAATAAATTTATGTCGGCGGCTACCGTACGCTTCCTTATCCTTTTGAAACGCTTTCTCTTTCTTTTGGTAATGATCCACGATCAGTTCCAACTCGGCTAGACGGTTGTGCTCTTGCCGTTTGTTTTTTTCATGGTTTGCTCTTTTTTCTATGTGGGTTTTTACTACACCCGCTGTGGCAGTACATGTATATGGAGCAGATATCAACGACACTTCATCTCAACTATATCAAGATGCAGGCAACTGGGTAGGTATTATATTTGGTGTTTATAATGTGGTTTCTGCTATCTACGCCTTTTTCTTCTTGCCAAAATTGGCCGGTTATTTTGGTAGAAAAAACATACATGCGATTTCATTGGCATTAG
>CAZKWP010000003.1:8067-47969 GCA_964556555.1 uncultured Syntrophomonadaceae bacterium | reverse complement strand
CTAGACGGTTGTGCTCTTGCCGTTTGTTTTTTTCTGCTAATGCTTTACGTTCAATTGATTTGGTAACAAAATAAATGCCAATAAAGAAACTTAACTTAACCGTTGCGTAAAAAGCGATGAAAATCCAAAACAATGTTTTTAAAGCCATGTCTCCTACCTCCTACAAATTTTATTTAAAATTTCCTTGTCTATCGACCTTTAATTCCGAATTCTTTATTTAATAAACTAGCAAAAGTTACGCCAAACTAAAGGAAAATCCCAAAAACTAATCCAGCTTTAAGCACCCGCCCGCCCAATCTAAAGTCTGCCAAATCCCTATAACCCTAGCTAAATGAGGTTTATAGGATTTTTATTTTGGGTGTTCCGTGCTTTAAACCTAACCTAAAAAAAAGTACAAAAGTCTCCTTTTGCATGAATAGGAAGACTTTTGTACTAATGTTCACGTTCGCATCTGGAACGATAACGTTCCATGAATTTCAACCTGATGCCTAAAATGCCATTAAATCAAGGGGTTACTGTCTTAACAAACGTTTTTTGCCTCGGTGCATTTATGCACCGAACTGGTAATTTTAAAAACCGTCAGAAACGTCATACTGCTTTAATTTACGGACGATCGTCGAATGGGTAACCCCTAGAAGTTCGGCGGCCCGGCGCGTGCTTTTCCCTACCCTTAAGGCCCGGGAGACTAATTCTTTTTCTACCGTCTCGGTGGCTTCTTTTAAAGTGGTTAAACCAAAAACCTGTACCGCCTGCGGACTGCCTAAAGCCTTCTTAAATATGGAAGGCGGCAGATGTTTCTCCGTTATCATTTCCGTATTACTGGTAACCACTAATCGTTCTACTAGATTTTGCAGTTCCCGCACATTGCCCGGCCAGCCATAACTCTCAAATACTTGATATACATCCGGGGACAGCTGGCGTTTGTACCCGTATTTATCGTTGCATATTTTCAGAAAATGGTTAGCCAGGGGCAAAATATCTTCGCGGCGTTTGCGCAGAGGCGGAATTTCCATAGGCACCACATTCAAGCGGTAATATAAGTCTTCCCTAAAGACGTGGGTTTGCACCATTTCCCAAAGGTTCTTATTGGTGGCGGCAATGATCCGCACATTCAGTTTGATCGGATGGGTCCCCCCCACCCGGTATATTTCCTGTTCCTGCAAGGCCCTCAGTAGCTTGACCTGCAAGTTCAGGGGAATTTCCGCAATTTCGTCTAAGAGCAGGGTTCCGTTATTGGCGAGTTCAAAAATCCCGGTTCGGCCTTCCCTGTTCGCTCCGGTAAAAGCCCCCCGCTCATAGCCAAACAATTCGGATTCCAGAAGGGTCTCGGGGATGGCGCCGCAGTTGATTTCAATAAAAGGACCGTCGCGACGCGGGCTTACCCTGTGAATCAATTTGGCTACTACTTCTTTACCGACGCCGGATTCCCCGGTGATCAGCACCGTTGAATCAACTTTGGCAACGTGCAGCGCTAACTCCAGTACCCTTTGCATGATCAGACTTGAGGCAATCACCTCAGAAGTTGCCGTAAAACGCGCCCGCCACTCTTCCAATTCCTGCAGATAGCGCCGGCTGAGTTCATTAGTCTGCTGCACCTGCTCCCGCAAGTCATTCAGTTCAGTCAAGTCGCGCAAGTTAGTTACTATCCGCACTAACATCCCCTGCTCATCCAGCACTGGGATACTGGTCGCCAGTACCTGCTGACCGCTAGGGGTGGTCTGGGTCATCGAAACTGGCTCCTTACGTTCCATAACCGCCTGTACCACCGGTATAAATAAGCGCCCTTCATCCGCTAAAGAAGTCACGGAGCGGCCGGCCAAATCAGCCGCGGGAATCCCCAATAGCTTGCCAAAGCTGGGACTGACTCGAAGGAAACAGCCCTGATCATCACTGATGGCCAACCCATCGTGGGAAAATTCGAGGATGCTTTCTAACTCATGGTTTAACGACTGCACCGTTCGCAGTTGGTCGTGGGCCGCTTCCAGTTCCGATAAATCCTGAAACACAGCGACCACGCCCACCACTTCCCCATTCCGAAGAATTGGCCGGCGATTGGTTAGAACTAAGGCTCGCGGCAGCTGTCTCTTTTGGGTCATTTGGGGCAGTCCGGATTCTACAACATCCATCAAGGTGCTTTCCGGGTCAACTTCATTAATGTGCCGTCCAATCGCTTGCTCCCGGGGATAGCCAAACATTACCTCGGCTGCCATGTTGTAATGAGTTATTACGCCATCCTTATCCAGAGCAATAATCCCGTTATGTGCAGAATCCATTACCGTATGCAGCCGGTTCAGGGTAGTATCGAACACTTCAATTAATGAATCGATCAAGGAATTTTTCGAGATTGCTCCTAAAGGTGAGCCCTGATTATCCACTGCTACCAGCCAACAGCCTGGTTCCATCAAGGCTCTTTCTAAGGTAATATCGGTAGCTACCGAACTCCAATCCGTAATAATTGAAGCCGCGATAGGCTGTTTTTCGTTCGGATCCAGATGCAGTAAATCCTCAAGATTGACGATTCCGGTTAATTGATTCTGGACGTCAACTACCGGCGCGGTTAAAAGTCCATTATTTATAAGCAGGTCAATAGCTTCCCCAACTGATTGATTGGCACTTAAAACAATTCGCTTAGGGGCAAGAATCTCACTCAACCGCTTTTTCAGAATCCACCCTCCCCTTCGCAGAAAATTTGCATACTCTAATTCAGAAACAACTAAAATAATCTAAATATTTTGTTTTCATTATCTTAACATATCCAATCCATTTTCTACAAGTTGTGATTTTTGTGGCTTAATGGCAACCAAGGGTATTGAGCTTAGGATTTTGATGCTATAATTATCCTAATAAGCTAATTTATCGTAATAACCACAACCATAAACATGGATCAGTGAGGTTAATTGTATATGAATCAATTTCTCGCCAATTTGCTGGATTTGGTTTATACGGGCTATACCAAAACACAATTTCACACCTCGCGTCACCATAATCTCAAAGCAAACAATGTTTCAGAGGCGACCCCAACCGATTTGTGGGATCTGCCCATCTTTCACTGCCCGAGAGCGGAAATCCTGCCTAAAGTAAAAATTATCCCGGAGTCTGCATACCCTTGGGGTTTTGCCTCGAAAATCTGTTTCAAAAGCGGATATGCCTATTCGGGCGAAGAATCGGAAAACCGGCAGGTCTGGGGCCGCTACTATCACAAGCATCCCCTGGATCCCGCTTCGGACAGGCTTCAAAATACCCGGCCGACCTTAGTGATCCTTCCCGGTTGGTTATGCGGCGGTTATTACATCTATCGCCGCATCGCCATACCTTTTATAGAACAAGGCTTCGATTGTTTAGTCTTAGCCCTGCCTTACCATTTGGAACGCACCCCAGCCGGCAGCTTTAGCGGTGAACGCTTGTTTACGCCAGACCTGGCTAAAAGTCTTAAAGCCCTGCAGCAGTCCTTACTGGAATGTCTTCAGGCAATTACTTGGCTGCAAAGTCAAGGCATAGAATCGATTGGCACATTGGGCATCAGTTTAGGCGGGTTAATCAATGGCCTAATAACCGCCCGCGAACCAGGCCTTAAATATAGTATGCTTTGGGTGCCAGCGGCTTGTCTGGAAAAACCTATGCGGCATTCACCGGTTTGTCAACCGGTGAAAGAACGCCTATTTGCGGCTGGGGTCAATCTGCGCGAATTACAATCGGTATCGCAACTGGCGGAACCGGCGGCCTATCCACCCGCGATAGACCGGGAACGCATTTTATTTGTGGAGGGAATGTACGACCAAATAATTAAACCGATCTGGATCGAACGCTGGTGGAAAGAATGGGGAGAACCTCCCATCCTTCGGGTACCGCACAGTCATATCAGCGGGCTCATCGATCGATCCTTAACCGAGAAACTGGTCGCTTTTGCCAGGGCAGCGATTGAATCCCAGCCGATGGCATAAATTACCTAAAGGATTTCCAAAGTCTATCAAGAATATAAAACCCAAACTTCTACATATTTCCCATTATTGGTTACAGACGGGATAAAATGTAGTTTGTTTGGGTTTATTTTTCATCTGTTTTTTAAGGAGGATTTTATGGTTTGGGATAAAATTAGCTATAGCAAACGCGGATTGATGATCGCCGGTTTAGGATTTTTGGTTACCACCTTAGGGGGGTATGTCCCGCTAAAAAGTCCGTTAGTTGCAGCGGCCGCTGAGGTCACTTACCAGAATTATTCGGTGGTGGCTGGAGATTCCCTGTATTTTATTGGATTACGTTTTGGAGTCACAGTTCAAGAACTGATGACGGCGAATAATCTTACCGCAACCAACCTGCAAATTGGCCAGGTTCTAAGAGTCCCCTCCTCGTCAGCCAAACCCACGTACACGGTGCAAGCTAATGACACCCTCTATTTTATTGCCAAACGGTTCGGCACAACCGTACAGCAGCTGAAGTCGATTAACGGTTTAAACTCCGATATCCTTTTAGTGGGACAGGTTTTAAAACTGCCGGTAACCGTTGCACCGCCCCCTCCGATTCCATCCGAAAACAACGCCGCTTATGCTCAATATAAGGTATGTGCAGGAGATTCTTTGTATTTGATTGGCAAAAAGTATGGCATCAGCGTTAACCAACTGATGAGCATCAACAACCTGCAATCAACCGAGATCTGGGCAGATCAAATTCTCTTGGTGCCAGCAGCCGCAACCCCTTCAAATCCGACACCTCCAACGTCTGAGCCAGCCCCGCCTGCTTCATCTGCTTCAGATTCGCTAAGCTGGACTATCCCCCAAGGAACTGCCTTGGTTCACGTTAAATCCGGCCAGACCATCTGGGGATTAGCCAATGAGTATAACACCACGGCTACGGCCATAATGACCACCAATCATCTGCATGTCGATTGGGTGGGAGTCGATCAGCCTCTATTCATCCCGGTCAATTCCACGCAAGCGGTCAGCGTTACAGCGCCCAAAATCGCGGCTAAGCCCGGGTATGGCGAATTCTTAGACTGGGAATATGTTTACTGGATTTTCGATATCGGCAATCATGCGGTAATTAAGGACTTAGCCACCGGCAAACGGTTTTCCGTAAAACGGATGGGCGGCTCTAATCATGCGGATTGCGAACCGTTAACCAGCGCGGACACCCAGATTATGAAGGACATCTTTGGGGCCTGGGGTTGGAAGTATCGACCGGTGTTAGTCGAGGTGGACGGTCGAGTCCTGGCGGGTTCCATGGCCGGGATGCCGCATGATATCGATACGATTGTGGGCAATGACTTCAACGGCCACTTTGATGTGCATTTTTTAAACAGCCGACAGCATAATACTAATGAGGTCACCCCCGAACATCAGACCAACGTGCGGACCGCGGCCGGGTATTAAGAAGCCAGTACAGTGGCTTGGTTCAGACGATTCTTGATGGTCTGACGGTGTTTAATACAGGCGGTTGTCAAAGTTAGGTTTGTTCGAGGTTTATGTTTTATATTATTGAAGGGCGGTTGCCGTGGTTTACGATGCCGAGGTTGACATATTTAAGCAAAGTGCTATAATGTTTACGTTCAGAGGATGTGGGGGTATAGCTCAGTTGGGAGAGCGTCTGGTTCGCATTCAGAAGGTCAGGGGTTCGAATCCCCTTATCTCCACCATATAAGAATAAATAGACCACCTATGATAAATACATTTTATAAAATGTTTGTCTAGGTGGTTTTTTGTCGATCCATCCATTCTTTAATGCAACAAATTCTTCCTACCATTCAAGATCACTTGAACGATTATTTATATTGTTCATATCAAGTGCTCCTTATTTTAAGTGATAATTTAGGGGCAATCCTTGTTCAGAAAAATATTTTCGTTTAAAGAATAATGCGGAATTTACCAGACTGATCATAACCGGCACTTCAACCAATGGACCAATCACTGCGGTAAAAGCCACATCCGAGGCAATGCCAAAGACAGCTACGGCAACCGCAATCGCTAATTCAAAATTATTGCTGGCAGCGGTAAAGGCCAAGATAACGGTTTGCTCATATTTAAAACCATTACGATATGACATGTAAAAGCTGAGGAAAAACATTACGGCAAAATAAATCAGCAGCGGGACAGCGATACGGAGAACATCTGCCGGGTTCTCAATAATCTGTTCTCCCTTGGTTATAAACATGATTACAATCGTATACAGCAAGGCGACGAGGGCCAAAGGTGAGATTTTGGGAATAAAAATATTTTCGTACCACTCTTTGGTTTTGATCCGAATTAGACTGAAGCGGGTAATTACACCGGCGGCAAATGGGATTCCCAAATAGATTAATACACTTTTCGCTACTTCCCACATGGACACATCAACGGCCTGGCCGCCCCACGAAAGCCCCAGCCACTTTGGCAAAAGGGTTACAAAGATATAAATATAAACCGTATACAATAGGATTTGGAAAATTGAGTTGAGCGCGACTAAGGCCGCACAATATTCATTGTCCCCTTTGGCGAGGGTGTTCCAGACTATGACCATGGCGATACAACGGGCCAGTCCAATTATAATTAACCCGATGGCAAAACCGGGTTTATCACCTAAAAATAAAACGGCTAAGATAAACATTAAGATTGGCCCCACAATCCAGTTTTGCAATAAAGAAAAAGTGAACACCTTTTTATTTTGGGTTACCTTTCCGATCTCCTCGTATTTAACCTTGGCTAAGGGCGGGTACATCATGATGATTAAACCCAGAGCAATCGGCCAGGAAATCGTTCCGGTACTAAATTGACTCAATGATTCAGCCAATCCGGGAAACAGATACCCCCCCAATACCCCGACCGCCATCGCGATAAAAATCCACAGAGTTAAAAACCGGTCCAAGAACGACAATCGAATTTTGTTTTGACTTTCCACCCGAATTCACCTTCCTTTATAAAATGGATATAATTGTCCTCACACAAACATTTCCTAACATTGATATCCGTCAATATATTAATATTATAGGTGGCACATTTATAATTATCAATATAGCAAAATAATCAAAAAATAACCGTCGACAGAATGGCAGTGGCTCATTTTTATCGACGGTTTAGTATTACTCAGCCCTTACAACAATTGTTTTTTTCTTGGGGTTTATCCTGATCTGGTTTGCCTGCGGTTTTATTATCTGAAATTTCCTCTATTTCATAATTACAACAACAGGAGTTGGGGCTTTTCTTTGGTCCGAATAATTTTCCGAGCAGGCTCTTTTTCTCATTTTCTTTTTTCATAAAAGCTAATCTCCCCTTTCTTCTCTTTAAAATTTTAAGTTCTACTTGAGAATTCTAAATGATCACATTGAAAATCAGGCCGGAAAGCACCGCGGAAATGAATACGATTATTACAAACGCAATTATAATACTCTTTTTAAATATGCTGGCAAACATCGTTAACTCGGGGATAGCAATACCGGCCCCGCTGATAATCAAAGCGATTACCGCGCCAATACTAGCCCCTTTATCCAATAAAGCCAGGCCAATCGGAATCGCCGATTCCACCCGAATATACAGTGGCATGCCAATTAAGGCTACGGCAAAAACGGCAAATGGATTATCCGGCCCGGCAACTTCCGCCAGCAAATCAGCCGGTAGATAACCGTAAATAGCAGCACCGATCCCCACCCCGACAACCATGTATTTAAATACGGCTTTGAAATCTTCCCAGGCCCTCCAAAAAGAGGCGATTAGTTTATTTTTAAATCCGATTGGCACTTCATCGTTCCAGTGGAAACCTCCTTTCAGCCTTACATTTTTAACCTGGCTTAACCCCCCCATTTTTTCCAAAACAATCCCGAAGATAACCGCAAATACAGAGGTAAGAATCAGAAACCCAACCGCAACCTTCCATCCCATAAAGACAACCAGGAGCGTAAAAACCAGAGGATCCATCAAAGGTGAAGCAATCACAAAAGACATAATTGTGCCAAAAGGGACTCCCGCCTGTAAAAATCCAAGGGTCATCGGAACTGTGGAACAGGCACAAAAAGGAGTCACCGCTCCAAAAAGCACTCCCATTACATTCCCCCAGATCCCCTTGCCAGCCATCCAGTTTTTAAATTTATCCTGAGGCAAATACATTAATCCCAGGGCGATAGCTGTACTTATACTGATAAAAAGCACCGCCAGTTCAGACATTATCAACATAAAGTACTTGAGGGTCTCAATAAAGGTGTTCATCATCGAATTTCCTTTCGATTATTAAGCAACGCTAAATACTGCCTAGCTTATAGGCCGCAGCAACCAGAATTTCTAAGGCGGCTTTAATTTCCCCGATCGAGTCCCCATCTAATTCTTTGAGCATTTGGTCTACCTGAGCGGAATATTTCTGCACAATTTCCATGGTGGTTTTTGCTCCTTTGGCGGTGGTATTTACACAGCAAACGCGTCCATCCGCCGGGGACGTCACCCGGGCAATATACCCTTTATTTTCTAGACGATCAACAACTTTACTCGCGCCACTTTTGGTGAAGTTAAGGGCGTTGCCTATTTCTTGCATGGTGATGTTTGCTGACTCTTGAATCTTTTTCAGGGCCATATATTCAACCAAAGATAAATCCCCGCAGCACTCACCATTAAAACCGCGATCCCCAAAATGCCAAGCCAGCTCTTGAATCAGACTATAAATCTCGGTACTTTGCTTACTCATAATTTTTTACCTCATGATAATTTTTACCTCATATGCAATTAGTTTCCGGCATCAACTATTACGTCAAATTATAAGCAAATTAGTTTCCAGCGTCAACTTTTTACATTATATGTGGGTATAATTTATTGGGTGCAGATTCAAATTGCTTAATTACATATAATTAAATTTATTTAGGCTGGATTTATTTTTCAGGGCTTAAGGTCTCTCTTTAAAGAAAAAAGAAAAAGGCACCACCCTCATGGTGTCTTAAATATATTTGTTTTAGGTTAAGCGAAACCTAATGCCCTTAATCTCATTTAGCTGCTTTTACGTTTTTTTCGGTAATTATTAATCAGGAAATAACCCAAGCTGATAATACCCGCGGCCAACAGGATCAATTGACCAAATTGAGTTATTATGGGTACCAGTAATTCAAAGGAATCCCCAAACCAATAACCCATACCCAGATTAAAGGATGTCCACATAAACTCCCCAACCAATGCCCAGCTTGCATAGACAACGAAACGGTAACCGGTCACTCCAGCGGAAATGTTAACCAGCGGTCCCAGCGCAGATAAGGGGAAACGGGTTAAGAGCACAGTTGTGCTGCCAAATCTGGAGAAATAACCCTCCATCTTGGAAATTCCCTGTTGGGCCCGACTCCCTACTCGGGGAAATCTGATTATTAAGCTGGGACCGGCTTTACGCCAAATCCAATAGCTTATTGTGTCGCCTAATACGGCAAACAACCAGACCTCCAGGCCTATAGTTACCAGGCTGCTGCCATTTAAAAAGGTAAAGGCGCCGGAAGCTATGACCAGGAAATTTGCACCCACGGGTATCCCGTTGGTTTGCAGAACCAGGAGCAAGGCAAGAACCAAAAGATTGTACTGCCGTAATAGTTCAATTAACCAGACAACAAAGTCATTCATGGTGCCTGCCCCGTCTTTCGGGCGTTGTTGATGATCTGCTGCAGGTTTTTTTGCATCTCTTCCGATGTTTTCTGGTATTTAATTTTCAATTCGCGCAGAGTAAGATTTTCATCTCCCGGCTCCGGGATGATTTGTAAATAATCAAAGACTTCCTTTTCCGTCAATCCATAACGCTCGGCCGTTTCGCTTACGGTCATCCATCGGTCAACACTCATTTCGTTGTGCTGTCGGCTGTAGGTGTTTGGAAGCGGCAGGTTTTTTATCCCCCGATAAAAGTATACAGATTGTTTAATTACTAGCAAAATTAGAACAGACATTATTAAAGATAAGAAGATTAACTTATATCTTTCCTTCACACTTCACCCCACCTACGCCGCCAAAAGTTTATCCGGTCTTTATAAAAGATAATTAAGATCAATTATCCATTCGACAAATCCTGTCAACTCCCTCTTTTTAACCTAGATAATGAAGAAATATTTGCCCAAAACGTTGTATATTATCTGTCAGCCCCTAAGCCTTCTGTCCGTTAACCGGAAGCTGGCTGGCCGGCATATTGAGCTATATTGACAATTGGTTAAAGTCTAAAATTATTTATTTACAGACGGGATTTTTTTTGGTAATATCGAATATATAGATAATAAAGAAACATTATCTATTTTCATATTGAACTTGTAGATCTGTTGGGTTTTTATATCGGTAGGACTTGTAGAATTGTAGGATACTGGTAAACCTTAAAAACTGTAGGATGGTATGACGGTAGGTATAAGAAATGCGGTTTATATCCGGTGTTTCTGCATTAGTTTGCATCGTTTAATTTGCCAAACTGGTGTGAGATTCAGGAAATCCGCAGATCTTTAAAACTCCTATTGGGGTTTTTTTTGTTGCCTAAAACGAAATTAAAAGGAGAGAAAGATTGTGAAAAATTTCCGGCAAAAATCGAGTCAACGGAGATTAACTTGGGTAAGCGGCAGCCTAGTCTGGCTGATGAGCCTGCTGATGCTCTTTACCCTGACTACCGGGTGTGCTAAATCTCCGTCCCCAACCTCAACCAACAACCAAGCGCAAACAGTTGAACTCCGACTGGCCCATTTCTTCCCGAGTACGCACCCCGCGGAAACCGAACTGATTCAACCTTGGGCCAAAGCGATTGAAGAAGCTACCCACGGCAAAGTACGGGTAATCAGCTACCCGGGTCAAACCCTGCTGCAGGCGGATGCGGTATATGACGGAGTGGTCAACGGTATTGCTGATCTTGGTCTTTCTTGTTTCTCCTATACCCGGGGCCGTTTTCCGGTGCTGGAGGCCTTCGAACTGCCGGGGATTACTTACAACAACTCCAAGGTGGCCAGCAAGGTAGCCTGGGAAGGGATCAAACAGCTCAACCCCAAAGAAGTTCAGGACACCAAATTGATGATGGTGCTCACTACCGGTTCCGGGGATTTGTTTACCAAGGTACCGGTTAATAAAATGGAAGACTTGAAGGGCTTAGAAATCAGGGCTACCGGTTTAAGCGCCAAAACTTTGAGCAGCCTGGGAGCCACCCCGATCGCCATGCCACAGTCGGAAGCGTATGAATCGCTGTCTAAGGGCGTAGTTAAAGGGAACCTCGGGCCGATTGAGGTGTTAAAGGGCTGGAAACAGGCGGAAGTAACCAAATACATTACCAAAACCCCCTTCCTTTACAATACTTTATTCTTTATCACCATGAACTTGGATAAATGGAATTCCTTAGATCCGGAAACGCAAAAAGCGATTGAAACAGTTAACGAGCAGTATTTCGAGAAAGCCGCCATGGGCCTCTGGGATAAACAAAATGAGGATGCTTTGAAGTGGTCGGTACAGGAAAAAGGGATGCAGGTTATCGAACTGTCGCCGGCCGAAACGGAACGCTGGATTAAGGCTATCGAACCGATTCAGGCTGAATTTGCGGTAAATCTCGATAAACAGGGTTTGCCGGGCCAAGTTGCTTTAGATACGGTGAAAAAGCTGGCCGATCAATACAACCAACAGTACAAGTAAATTAACTGCCTCAGCTAGGAGCAGATAAAGAAAGGTTTAAAATTCGGTTTAATCTGATGGGAGGACAAAATAATGAAACAACTGACTGACTTCGTGACTGGTCTCAGCCGGCACTTCGATAAATTGGCGGGATTGTGTGTATTCGGCACAATGCTGCTGGTGGTAGCCAACATCCTGCTGCGGGTGCTGTTTAATAAGCCCATTCTTGGCAGTTATGAAATCGTCTGCTATTTAACGGCCCTCGCCATCGGGTTTTCCTTGGCCCATTGCGCGGTGCAAAGCGGGCATATAGCCGTAGGGATTATCGTAGACCGTCTGCCGAAAATTCTGCAGGCTGCCATTGATTCGGCCATCAACCTGACCACGCTTATTTTTTGGAGCTTCTGCGTCTGGCATCTGGCCGAGTTTGCCCATACCACGGCGAAAAGCGGCCTAGTCTCCCCTACTGCCCAGATCCCTTTGGCCCCGATTATTTATCTGATCGCGCTGGGATTGGCCAGTCTGTGCTTAGTAATTCTGGTCCGCGGCTTAGACGCCTGGTCTCTGTTGCGGGCGGGCATCTCCGAATTCAGGTTCCCTGGGCAGGCGGAAGCGCTGAATGCGGAAGTGATTAGTGCGGAAGCGATTACTTCAGTAAAGAGGGCGGTCTGATGAGTGCAGAACTAATCGGAATTATTGGCACCCTCGTTTTTCTGGCCCTGGTCTTATTCAGAATGCCAATTGCCTACGCCATGGCTTTGGTCGGTTTTGTGGGTTTCAGCTATCTGACTTCGGTTACGGTCGGCTTTAATATGGTGGCCAAGGAAATCTTTAATACTTTTACCTCTTACTCGCTGAGCGTGATTGCCATGTTTGTCTGGATGGGTTTTCTGGCCTATTACTCCGGCATTGGGACCCGATTGTTTGTTTTCGCCTACAAGCTGATCGGGCATTTACCGGGTGGTCTGGCCATGGCCACGCAAGCGGCCTGCGCCATTTTCGGAGCTATCTGCGGTTCCAACACGGCCACAGCAGCCACGATAGGCGCGATTGCCCTGCCCGAAATGGAAAAATACAAATACGATTCCTCGCTCGCCACCGCGAGCATCGCCGCGGGCGGAGTTTTGGGGGTTCTGATCCCGCCCAGCGTAATCTTTATCGTTTACGGAACCGCAACCGAACAATCGATTGGCTCCCTTTTTATGGCCGGTATCCTGCCCGGGATATTGCTGATGTTCGCTTATATGGCAACCATCATTATCCTTACGTCGCGTAAACCGAGCTTGGGACCGGCCGGACCCAAGGCCAGCTGGCGGGAACGCTTTAACGCTCTGCGCAATGGCGTGATCGAGGTTTTGGTCGTCTTTTGCCTCTCAATAGGCGGACTGTTCGTGGGTTGGTTTACCCCGACCGAGGCCGGCGCGGTCGGCGCCGCCGGGGTTTTGGGGGTCTCCCTCATCGGCAAAAGCCTCACTTGGCAGAAGTTACGCGGTTCGCTGCTGGATACTACCCGCACAACGGCGATGATTATGCTGATGATCGCGGGAGCGATGATTTTTGGGCGCTTCATGGCCATCAGCCGGCTGCCTTTTGAACTGGCCAGCTGGACCGGAACGCTGCCCCTGCCAGCTTGGGCCATCATGGGGGTAATCTTGTTCATTTACTTAATCCTGGGCTGCTTTATCGACGCCCTCGCCCTGGTATTGCTAACGATTCCCATCTTCTACCCCATCGTGGTCAACACCTTGGGTTACGATCCGATCTGGTTTGGGGTAATCGTCGTAATGGTCGTGGCCATGGGGGTAATCACGCCGCCGGTCGGCATGAACGTGTATATCATTAAGGGTGTTGCGCCACATGTCCCTCTGGAAACTATCTTTAAAGGGATCTGGCCTTTCTTAGGCGCCTTGGTCGTCTGCCTGGTGATCTTGATCGCTTTTCCGTCTATAGCGACGGTTTTGCCGGAACTGCTCTTAGGATAAACTCACTCTTAGGGTAAATAGTTGCAGTTTACTTTATCCTGATTGTTATAAGGGATAAACAACGGTGATTTAACACAAATCTGGGGTAGCTTTCACCTGAAATAACAACATAATTAGAGGGTAGGCAATTGTTAAACCAGCGCCTACCCTTATCTCTTTATCTCTGCCTTATTGTTCCGGGTTTAATATTTCCCTAACCTAATTATATTCGGTCTCATATTTAAATTTAAAAAATTATTTTAGCTCAGTTTTGCCTTAACCAGGCTGGAGACTACCTTCATATCAGCCTGGCTGCCCAAGCGTTCCTTTATAATTTTCATCACCGCGCCCAGGTTGCGCTGCTCGGCCGGCAGTTCATCGAACAATTCGTCCACCGCCTTACTGATCTCTTCCGGCGTAAGCTGCTGCGGCAGATAACCAGCCAGGATGTCCACGCCCTGTTTAGTTTCCGCATACTTATCGGTATCCGCTTTCAGAAAACTTAACTCTTCTTTGTATTGCTTCAACACCTTGCCGATAATAGCCTGGATTTCAGCCTGAGACAGATCCTCCTCCTGGCCTCCCTCCACCTTGACCCGGTTAGTTATGGCTGATTTCAGCATACGCAAAGTCGCAATTTTTACCTTGTCTTTCTGTTTCATGGACTCGATATACTCTGCCTGGATTCGCTTTAACACGGACTATTCCCTCCTATTTAAAAACGCTTGGTACTTTTATCTAAACCTATTCTACCATTTTTTATGGCTAATGGGTATATTCGGCAGGGCCGCTGCCGGATTCGGGCGCGTATCGATAGATGAAGCCGCTGTAGGGCGGGAGGATAAACTGCTTAAACTCCCCATCGGTCAAAATGCTCCAGCCGTTTTCCTTGCCCGGTTCCGTGGCCAAAGCTCCGGGGGACCGCCAGTACTCGTTTACGCTTTCAATATCGGCTAGTTTCACCCACCAGCCGGCAGAGTTAAAGGACACGTCCACCGGCACATCGAAGCTTTCAAAATTCAGCATGACTAGCAAGCGTTCCTCCGGTGCTCCCTGATCTCCGGTCCGCCAGCCTATAACCTTGCGGTTATTGCCCCGGTTGCCCTCGAGCCAAGGCCCGATTACCCAAGTGAACATCCCGCCAGCCGCAGGATTGTAACCGCTAAGCTTCAACCCTGGCAAACGGCGGCGGAGGTTTATCACGCCTTTGGTCCACTGATAAAACTCGTTGATTTGATTATCCTTTAGCCATTCCACCTCGATGCGGTTGCGTTCCCGCTCAATCCCGAATTCCTGGCCCATGTAAATCATGGGCTGGCCGAGGGCTGCCATTGTAGACAGCAGTCCGAGCCGCGCCTTTCGGTTCTTTAACCAGGGATTCTGCAGGTTCTGCGCTCCGGTGCCTACCTCAAACTGTACGCTGTTTTCATCGTGGCTTTCACAGAAGTTAACCACGTTATTGGTGTGAGCGGCAAAACTGTCTTTGCTGAAATAAAAGGTGCTGCCCAGCTGGTCGGGATTATTTTCGGTCCCTTCGAAACGGCCTTCCCTCAGGAGCGCCTTCAGTTTATCGTGAAAAAGATTCGACCACTGCGCATAACCGTTATAACCGTCCAGGTTCAGGTCGGGTTCGTTCGGCAGGTTCTCGGCAATCATGATTGCATCGGGTTTAAAGCCGCAGTCTTTTATTTCATGGGTTAACCGATGCAGCAGCTTATGATTTAGGAAGTAACTGTGCGTAGCGTCAAAGCGGAATCCGTCCACGTGATACTCTTTAATAAAGAGCTTGCAGGAATCAATAAGCATATTATCCACTTCATCCTTGCCCGTGGCCACCTTGTTCCCCCACATCGTCTTCCCCTCAAAATAAAAACCGCCTTCCCCCGAATTATCATCGATCAAATCCCACAGAGGATTGAAATCATTCGAGGTATGATTGAAAACCTGGTCAATAATTACGGCCAAACCGTGGTTATGGGCTTCGTTAACCATCTCCCGAAAATCATCTGGGGTGCCAAAGTCTTTTTCCACGGCCATAAAAACGCATGGTTCGTATCCCAAACCCTGCTTGCGCGGAACTTCGGCCGTGGGCATCAAAGCGATTACCGTGATTCCGAGATCATTGAAGTAGCCGTTGCGGATGCGGTGGGTCACACCTTTAAACGTTCCCTGAATCTCGGCCGGAATCTCGGGGTCATTATCAGTAAAACCATAAATATTAAGCTCATAGAGGATAAGTTCATGGATGGCCGGGGTTTTCCAGGCCGCATCGGACCACTTGAAGCGGGTCGGGTCTGCCAGCATGGAATTACGGTAACTGAAATCATCGCTGAACAACCGGGTATAAGGATCACTAACGTAAGCAGCGTTGACGCCTCCGCCCAATCCTCCCTGGACATAAAATTTATATTGAATAGTATCGAGCGGCTGTTTCGGATATACCCTGGCCAACCACAGGTTGGGCTGATGATAAAAACCGCGGCAAAGCTCCATTTCCAGGAATTGATTTGACTGGGGACTCGGGTGACCGGGGCATTGAAAATCATTAAAGGTTCCAGTTAAATAAACCCGACTGGCGCGAGGATGGAAAAATCCAAACATAATCGATCCATCCATCAGGATATTGGCTCCTAACATGGAAGGAATCTGCAGGCCACTGACGTCGGTATTCGGAAAATAGTAATTCTCTTTGATTATCAGGGGTTTAATTGACTCGTAATAAGTTTTAGCATTGCCAACCGGCTTAGCGGGCAACACATTGTAGAGGTTGTGCCGGCCGGCCATGGCCCAGACCTCCGGACCAAAACTTCTTTCATAATGGCGGTTAAAACTTTTATCTTCCCAAACCGCGGCTGGCCCGGCACCATCTTTAAAGCAAAACTGAAAACTACTTCGATTGTACTCCAGGTCAAAAATATACCCAAAGTCATCCTTACCCGCGGAAGCTGCTTCCATTTCCAAGGTTGACCCGTCAGTTACCCATACCCAAAGTACCGGTTCGCTGAAGTCATTTTGATTATCATAGTGAATCCTAAATACATCCCGCATTTTTGCTGCCTCCTAAATCTTCCAGGCTTTCTGATTCCAATATTTTAGTTTTCTCAATCTTACCAAACCTATGTGTTTAAATCATCCCGCAGATTTAAGAGGATTTTATCAGTTGGTTGTAGAATCAGTAATGATTATGATTATTAGACGCAATGTTTATCTTAATTACTTATTCAAATACTTAAAGTGGTACTAACGAATTAAGTAATTTATCGGCTTTGCAGTTATGTAATCAAGTAAATATCGGTATTGCAGCGAGGAATTAAGTGACATCGTCCAGCAGTTGTTATTTAAATCCGGCGCTTAATTAAGGAGGATAAGTAACAAATGATGAACCACACTTATCAGTCATATAAAGAAATATCTGACCTTACCCGGGAAGAACTCCTCGAATATATCGGGGATTTGGTTAAGAATTGGGCGGCAATTGATGGGCTTTGGTTTCAGGCGGTCGAACGGGCTTACGGAATGGATGCCGCTTTGAAGATGGATGAGGAGGTTTGGCTTCGCTACCCGGTAATTGAGGCCAAACGGATCAAGCAAAGGTTAAGTTTGCCCGAAAACGGAGGTGCCGAGGCCTTGATTCAAGCCTTTAAGTTTCGCAATTACGCTAGTTTAAACAAACAAAATGTGTTCCAGACTGCGGACAATAAGGTGGTATTTCAAATGTTAGAATGCCGGCAACAGGCCGGCCGTAAGAGGGCTGGGCTTCCTCCCCATCCCTGTAAAAAACCAGGCTTTTGCGAGTACTCTTCCTTTGCCGCAACGATTGACCCTCGTTTTAAGACTACCTGCATCTGCTGTCCCCCAGATGAAACCCCGCCGGGAATCTGGTGTTCATGGGAGTTTGAGTTGATCACTGATCCAGCTGCGAAATGACCTAACCCTCGGATTAACCCTGACCTTTGTAATAACCCCAACCTTCGTGATATCCTTAACCATTTACTCTAATTGTTACAACTCTAATTATTGTCGTCCTAACTGTCTAACAACCCTGACCTTCTAACAAAATCTAACCTTTGACCTAAAAACGCCAAAAAAAAGCCCGATGACTCATTTAATCAAAAGTCATCGGCTGGCGCACAGGAGGTGTCGAACCTGTTGCCTAGGGAAATGGGGTGCCTTACTTAGATCATGGAGGAATAGTTGTGTATTACCCAAGACTTACACTTTGGGGTCTATTCCTAAATTTTACTTTCCAGGATACGACCGCCAATTCGTATACTGGAATCTTTTTTATCTTTTAATAATAACTATTTACTGGTTCGCTGATCTGCTTAATATGTCCTTTATATTAAAATTAATGCAAGATTCATACCACAGTGACAAACCGGCCGCATCCTTGCTAACAGCCGAACCACAAAGTGCAATTGCCTCAAAAAAAGAAATGCAATGTGCAATGATGCAATGTTAACTGTTGCAAGCCGCATCAGGCAGAGGAATTTAAGACTCAGCATTGTCCTTTTATTATCGATTCATTGATTCTTGGTTCTTTAACGGATCCTTGGCCGTCAGCTGAGGCAGCCAAACGTCTAAAACTTCTTCTATGAGGCCATGTTGTTCGGAAATAATCTCTATTTTATGGTCTTTTAACAGTCGGTAGGAAAAATTATCGATTCTGGAACAAATGATAGTATTAACCGGCACCTGAATCATTAATAGTGCCCTCCGCAAAGGGTTTTGCTCCGCAAACGGTAAGACCTGCCTTTTGATTATCTCTTTACCCGCTAACTCTAAAATTAGAAATTCGGCGGCACAATCAAAGCGGGGAGCAATAATATCTTTACATACTGGAATCCCAATTTTCATCGTTCATCACCTTTAACTAAATCAAGCAATTATCATGCCAACCTATCGCCAAAGGCTACTTGAAATAATCCAGACATCATGCAATAATTACAATTGCAATCTGCAAATTAGGAGGTTGAACAGATGGACCACCTGCAGGACATCTCCGATTTAAGGATTATTCTGGACAGCGTTGCGGATGGGATTTTTACGGTGGACCAGGAATTTAACATACAATCATTAAACCAGGCAGCTGAACGGATTATCGGTATGACTAAAGCGGAGGCTTTAGGCAAAAAATGCTACCATGTTTTTAATGCAAATATCTGTCAAGGGAATTGTGCCTTAAAGCATACGATTGAAACTGGGGAGGAAATTATCGATCTCCATATCAATGTGCTAAACCAAAAAGGAGAACCGATTCCAGTCAGCATTAGTACCGCTATCCTGACTGACCGGAACGGGATTATAATCGGAGGCGTCGAAACATTTCGGGATCTATCGGTAATAGAAGAACTGCGCAAAGAACTTTCGGCTCAATACAGCTTCCATGATATTATTAGCAAGAATCATACCATGCAGGAAACCTTCTCGATCCTGCCGGATATCGCGGACAGTGATGCCCCGGTCCTGATCGAAGGTCCCAGCGGTTCCGGCAAGGAGCTTTTGACCCGGGCTATTCATAATTTAAGCCCGCGCAGCAGAAATCCTTTCGTCGCTGTAAATTGCGGGGCGCTGCCGGACTCCCTGTTGGAATCAGAACTTTTCGGTTACGTAAGGGGCGCTTTTACAGACGCTAAAAAAGATAAGCCCGGTCGATTTGCCATGGCGGAAACCGGCACCATTTTTTTAGATGAGATCGCCGAGCTTTCCCCGGCTTTTCAAGTAAAACTGCTAAGGGTGCTTCAGGAAAAAGAGTACGTCCCACTTGGCGGAACTATCCCGGTTAAGACTGACGTTAGGGTAATCGCTGCCACCAACCGAAATCTTTTGGACATGGTTAGAAAAAATTTATTTCGTCAAGACCTGTATTACCGGCTTAACATTATTAAACTGAAGCTCCCTGCTCTGGCAGAACGTCGCGAAGATATCCCGCTCCTGATCGAACATTTTTTGCGCAAGTTCAATTTAAAAAAAGATAAAAAAATCACCCAGGTTTCGGATGAGGTAATGCAATTCCTTTTGGAATATTCTTTTCCTGGAAACATCCGGGAGTTGGAAAACATCTTGGAACACGCTTTCATCCTTTGCCACTCGAATCAAATCGAGCTAAACAACTTGCCCAAAGATTTAATGCAGTTTGACCCTGGAAATTTTAATGAGAACCGACCTCCCCTGGAACGAAACCTGCAAGAAACCGAATTAGATCTGATTAATAAAACTCTGAAAAAATTCCAGGGCCATCGCGGCAAGACCGCCCAAGCTCTAGGGATAGATAAGAGCACCCTGTGGCGCAAAATGAAACGCTTCGGCATTCTAAACGACTGTTTTTAAACGGCCATATAAATGCGACCTTTTTTCAAAGCGCCTTTTTTAAAATGACCTTTTTTTAATCGTCGGCAGAAACGAGTGTTTCAATATCGTCAGTCCGGGATTCATAATTGCCAACCCCTTCAAATTACCTATACTTAGATATTACGGCTGCAGTGAGATGTCCATGAGACCAAAACGGGCAGCCTTCAGATTCCCTTATTACTTAAATATTACGTCGACCCGGAACATTTCCTGTTTTGCTTTAAGAATCTGGCACTCAATAACTGAAAGCGTTCTTAACTTTGGCCAGCCTCTTCACCGGGTCGGCCGGCAGCGACTAAAACCTTGCTCAGAACTAAAGAAAAGCTTAAAACAAAGACCAGAAAGCCGGTGCCAATAAGGAGCCATTCTATTTTAATCAGGTCGGAAATCGGTCCGAACACCAGCATCCCCAGCGGCATCATTGAAGTTGAGATCATAGTGAAAACCCCAAACACCCTCCCTAAATAATCCCCTTCTACTTTTTCCTGCAATAACACTGTAAAGGGAGTATGGAAAAAGGGCATTAATATCCCGATTAATCCCATGCAAATCAGGTAAATCCAAAAGACCGGGATTACTCCCAACCCAATCGTAAAAAGTCCGGAGAGCCATGTCGAGGCTGCCATCGTATAAATCCGGTTATTAAACCCACCCCAGACCGCAATGATAAGGCCGCCGAGCATCATCCCGGAGGAATAAAAAATCTCAATTGCGGTTAGACGCCAAACCTCCTCCCCAAAACTGCGCGCAACCTGCAGCGGGGTCAGGAAGGCGGGCGGAGCAACTAAAACAAAGAAGATGGCGCAGAATAAAAAAATTCGCTTTAAAAACGGGTGATCATTGATATAGGTAAAACCCAGCTTTAAGTCACTGAAATAGCTGGAGGTTTGTACGGTCAACGCCTTTGCGTGAATCGGTATCGGCAGGTATTTTATCAAGATAAAAATGGCCAGCGCTGCCGTGATTACATCGATAAAGAAAATTATTTCAATGGAAGTGATCGTCAATAGAGCCGCGCTAATGATGGGCGACAGGAGAAAAATAAAAGACTGAAAGCTGCTGTTGGTTCCGTTGACTTTAGTCAGCTTGTCCTCCGGCACCAATTGCGGCAGGATTGCCCCCACGGCTGGAGTTTGGATGCCGGTCCCAAGCGCGCGAATCGCGGACATCACAAAAAGCAGCCACATGGCATCATAGCCGAGCAGAAACAGGATTGCTAAGAGCAGGGTCGCTAGGGCAATTAATAAATCTGAAAGGATAATCAGGTTTTTTCGGTCGTAGCGGTCAGCCCAAACCCCGCCAAAGGGAGAAAGGATAAAGGCCGGCAAAAAGCCACAAACGATGTAAACCGTCATCATAACCCCGGAAAGCGTGTTCAGGGTTACATACCAAAAGATGGCATACTGAACCAAAGAAGAGCCAAAGAGCGAAATATTTTGGCTCCCCAAAAAGAGAATAATGTTTCTTTGCCAATTTGGATTCAGCTCTTTTTCCATTACCTGCTCCTTTGGGATTTGGGTTTGTCTGTAGTCTAGCTTTTGTATCATTTTGCTTGCGTATAGTTTAAAGACGCATTAAGAGTTATCCAAGATTATAATAAGTTAACCCAGTTATCTTGGGTTAACTAAAATATCATAACCCATAAGAAGCCCATAAAAAATATAAGGCTAATAGCGGTCTTAAGTCTAAGTCCGTAAAGTGGCCACCAGCCGCTTGGGATGTAGCAGCAATCCCAGGGCTATGTCTATGTTGGTTACTACAATATCGGCACTTAAGAGTGCCTCAACAGAACTGCCTTCGTTCCCCACAATCAATATCCCTAAAGCGCTTTCTCTAAGCATTCGGTAATCGTTAAATCCATTGCCGATCGCGACTACTTGATGCGCACCCAGTTGCTTGGTTATCCGTTCTTTATCTAAACCACCCTCGACCGGACTGACTATTTGGATCTCAACCGGCAAACCGGCGCAGGCTGTTCGTACCAGCCCGAAGGTATCGGCGGTTAAAACTTTTATCTCCAGACAGGCAGCCAGCTGCCGGATTAAACCCGCCGCTGAATCAAGCAAATGTCCATCCAACGCCAGGGTTCCATTGTAATCCAACAATAGGTGTCTTAACTCCAAAGGCCCGCGACCGGGGATATCAACCTTGAGCATAAACCGCTATCCTCCTGTTTAGTTATAAGTTTAAGTTTAAGGTTTAATTTTGGTTTACTTTAAAACAAGCGAAGCTGCTGATAGGATTCCTCTTTGTCGCCATCCCGAGGTTTCCCGTTTTGCTTTTCGAAAACCCTTTCGGATAGGAGTGTATCGGGGATTTGCCGCAAAAAGACTGAGGACCGGTTAGGGGATGCCTCCCGACAGCCAGGCATGGTCCTCTGCTTGGCGGAAATAAGAATTAGTTCATCTTTTGCCCGGGTTAAACCGACATAAAAAAGCCGGCGTTCTTCGGCCAGGTCCGCTGCGGCCAGTTGCCTGTCCTTGCGCGATTTTAGGGGGATCAGCCCGTCCTCGACCCCAGCGATAAAAACTACTGGAAATTCCAAACCTTTAGCGGCATGTATGGTCATCAGGGTTACAACTTCCGAAAATCCGGCTGCCAAATTTCCCAGCCGTTCATGGTCCGCCTCGGCTGCCAGGACTAAGTGCTCTAAAAAATCGGGCAGGTTTGAGTAGCGGGATGCGCTGCTTAACAAGCGTTTTATTGCTTCCCCTCCCCCTTGCTGCTTTTCCGTCGCTTTGTTTTCCTCAATCCAATCGGTCAGCAGTTGCCGCGGAGATAGAATATCCATTTGCGCGCGGTATTTTTCAAACGTTGTCGCCAAGGCCTGCAATTTTTTAATACCGATGCTTTGCCGCATAGCCGGATCCGCCAAAAGTTCCGACAATGCTTCCCAGGCGGAGCAGTCTAAGCGTTGGCTGTTCTCACGAACCAGGTTGATAGATTTTTGGTTTAGACCAAAAACCGGATTACTCAGGCAGGTATATAGATGAAAGTCGTCAGCCGGGTTTAGCAATACCCACAAGAAACTTAACAAGGCTCTGACTTCGGAATTATCCAAAAAACTTTCGCGGCCCATCACCTGGTAGGGAATTCCTTCTTTTTGCAGACACTCCTCCAATACAGCGGCTTGCCGACCAGTCCGGTAGAGCACCGCGATTTCTGAAAAACCGCGCGCCATAGCTTCCTCTGATTCCAAAGCCGCCCGATTCAAACCGGCTCCCTGCCCGTGCGACTGAAGCATAGTGGCACCGCCAACTAATCGATTTATCTCCTGACAAATGGCGATACCTTCGGCCACGGCACTTGGGACCACCCAGTGCTTTATTTGGCTCGCAAGGCTGCGGACCGGCTCTAATTCGGCTTTTGCGGGATGAGGCGGCACGTCTTCATGTTTAGGGTCAGGGGTGATAACTGCCGCGGCGGTTTGGAGGATTGCTGGTGCGGACCGATAATTTAGGCGCAGCTGATAGACTTCCGCTTTCGGGTAATCGGCCTGAAACTGGTGAAAGAACCGAAAATCTGCACCTCGAAACCCATAAATCGCCTGGTCGGGATCGCCGATAATAAAGGTGTTTTCCCCAGCGCCGGCCCACGCTTGGACGAGTCGGTACTGGACCGGGTTGACATCCTGAAATTCATCTACCAGCAGGTAAGTAAAGCGCTGCCGAAGCTGTGCCAGCAAAGCTGAAGCTGGATCCCCATCAGGGGCTGTTTCAAAAATTTCCGCTGTTTTAAGGAGCAGGTCATCGTAATCAACCGCCCGGTACTCCGCCAGCCTTTCCTGGTAAGCCTCATAAAGGGGTGCCAGTTCTGGGGAAACCTCCGGCGCCGCAGGCAGCAAACCCTGGCTTTTGCAGTAACATACTTCCCGGAAAAGTTTGTCTAAATGACGTGCTTTTTTTTGAGCCCGTTCCTTGATCACTTCGGCAAAAACGCGGCGGGCATCGGTTTCATCCAAAACCAGCAGCGGTTGGTCGGACCCCTGAAAAGCGCGGAGCAAATCGAGACAGATACTGTGGAAGGTTCCTATATTTATTGGGGCGGCTAATCGGGAGCGAATCTCCAGGGCCGCTTTATTGGTGAAGGTTACCGCAGTGATTTGGTGCGCTGGGATCCCTTGCTCCTGAATTAAATACTCGATGCGGCGCACCAGGGTATGAGTCTTGCCTGTGCCGGGACCAGCGATAACTACGACTGGCCCTTGCTTTGCGGTGATAACCGCTTGCTGCTCCGGATTGGGTCCGCTTATTATTTCGGGTTGCCCCAGGCTGCTATGGGTTGCCGAGAAAGCCGAAGCCGACGCATCGCCGGTAGCCGTAGTGGCCGTGATCATAGTGGCAGGAGCAGGCGGTGCCGTTGCTATTATTGTTGCATGGTTCGGGCCGGTGGCGGGGACCCCGACAGAAGCCATGGCTATCGCTATGGGCGAACCTAGGTCTTCTTCTTTAACTTTATCGGCGACTGGGTGTAAGGTTGACTGGTTGCCGGCAGTCCGGGATAATAGGTTTCGAAAATCTGCGACCTCGCTGATTTCTAATTCCGCCTCTTCGAACAGAAAAGTCTGACCAAGCAACCGTTTTCGCGCTTTGGGCTGCAGCAGCTGAATCTTGCCGTACTCGCCGTCAAAACCTGGCTGTGCCTCAACTTCTCCGGCCCGCATCCGCTGAACTGACTCCGCCAGTAATTCCCCGCCAACTTGCGCTATCTGCTCTAGGGGAGTTTCCCGCAGGATAGTCAGTTCCGGCCCCAGTTGAGAAAGCATCGTCTGGTACTGCTGCCCTACTTTTTTGCTTTTTACCCCGACTCCAAGAGCTGCGGCAATGATTTCCGGCAGGGGTACCAGACTTTCAAATGGCCGAGCGTTCTGTGGCCGAAAGCCCTCGGGCCGGTCCGCCAGTTCCTCTACCCGGTGTAGCACGCCGACAGTTACCCGGCGCTTGCAGATGGGGCAAATCCCGCCAGCTGCTCTGGTCTGGGCGGGCTCCCACCGCACCTGACAGTCCCGGTGACCGTCCCAATGATACTTACCTTCTTCTGGAAAGAATTCCAAGGTGCCAAGAAACTTATCGGAATTGCGGTCGATTAAAGCCTGCCGCAACGCCGGATAAGAAAGCTCCGTATTAAAGAGATTTGCTTCCCGACCCAGGTTCTGGGGGGAATGTGCATCCGAATTGGAAACCAGGGTCAGCTGATCTAATGCCGAAAGGCGCCAGTTCATCGGGGGGTCAGAGGAAAGACCGGTTTCCACCGCATAGATATAATCTTTTAAATCCCCATAGCATTCCTCCAGGGAGTTGAAACCCGAGTTTGCGCCAAACACGGAAAAATGCGGGGTCCAGATGTGGGCTGGGATATACAGCGCCTCGGGGCAGGCTTCGAGCATCATCTCCAAAATTAACCGGCTGTCCAGACCCAAGATCGGCCGGCCATCCGAACGGATATTGCCCACCAGTTCCAAACGCCGGCTGAGTTCATCCGCAGCTTCTAAACTCGGCAAAATCAGGAGATGATGCACCTTGTGCACCTTCCCGTCTTTCTTATAGATACTGCTAATCTCGCCGGTCACCACAAAACGGACCGGCAGACTGCCGGGCGGGTGTTCCTCGTCCGGCCGCCGATATTCCGGCCGCAGCCGATATAACCCTTCCTCTGCCGGTTCCAGCTTGGCTTTCAGTTCCTCCCGCCAGCCGGGATGGGTAAAATCCCCAGAACCGATAAGGGTAATACCTTTATTGATCGCCCACTGCTGCAAATTTTCCGGATTACAGTCCCGACTGGTGGCCCGGGAGTAATGCGAGTGAATGTGCAGGTCTGCTACGAATCGCACTTTGATAACTACCCCACTCTCTTAAAATAACCTTGTAATATTCATTGAATAAGAAAATAATCTTCACTAATCTAAATAAAAAGCAAACTGCATAAGCAAGTAATTTTACAGCATTATGTCCGGTTTACTGCAGCATAATCTCGTTTAAGACTCTCCCCTCAGCCTCGGGAAAACTTAATTCCAAAAAGCGGGCCATGGTCGGGCCGGTATCAATTAAATTAATCTCCGGCAGGATCACGCCCGGTTTAACCCCGGCTCCGCTGGCCAAAAAGAAAGAATTGTAGCCGGTTTTTAGGGGGTCATAGCCGTGAACAGCGGCATAACCGGTTTCAAGGTCTTGATCATCTGTCTTCCGCGGTATGGTTTCGATCAAGTCCGAACCCCACCAGTTGTTGACAAAATAATACCCTTCTCTGGCCTCTACCATAAACGTAAAATCCCCGGCCACGCCTTTTTGGGCGGCTGCTTCCCGGTCATACACCTGTTCAATCCCCGACTGCGGATCGTTTTTTAGCTGCGCCAAAATCACGGCAACCGCTTTTTCGGTTGCTTGATCCGCTGGATCTTTTAGCGTGATCTGCGCTGAACCATCCGCCCGGTTGGCATAGGCCTTCCAATCGCTGACGCCTCCGGTGGCATCGACCGTGATCAGCCCGGCCTGACGGAGTGCCACGTTTAAATTAATCTTATATTTGACATCTAAGAAACCGTGGTCCCCCAGGACCACAAAAGTCGTCCGCTCGTAAATCCCCGCCTCCCTGGCTGCTTCAATCAGCTGCCCAATTCGGTTATCCTGACGCCGCAAAGATTCAAGGGCCTCCGCCGACTCAGTCCCGAACTTATGGCGGTGGGTATCTGTATCGGTTAAGTGCAGCAGGAGCAAATTCGGCTGCTTCTCCCGGATTAGCCAAGCCGCGGACGCGGTCGCAAAGTTGTCTAAATTCGGCTGATTCTTCCCGTCTAATAAATAGCCGTACTTAAAAAACATCCGCAGGTTAAACCAGGGCGATCCGTTGGTTAAAGAGAGCCAGAACTGATTCTGCCCCGCTTGCACCGGCCAGATTTCCGGACAGTTGTAATCAATTGACGCGCCGGCCAACACCGGCCAAAGAATTGCGCCCACCCGCAGCTTATTTTGTTTGGCCAAATCGGCCAAGGTAGGCTGTTTAATCTCCCGGGCATGCCAAAACCACCCCGGTTCTTTCACCCCGGGCTGGAATCGTTCGTTACTATAAATCCCGTGTTTGGCCGGATTAGTCCCAGTAAGGATTGAGGTATGAGCCGGGTAGGTTAATGAAGGATAAATCCCTACTACCTCTTGGGCATAAGCTCCCTCATCCAGAAGCCTTTTAAAATTTGGCAATTGTTTAATCGTCGCACAATCAGCCGCACGCAGCGAATCCACGGAGACTACGATTAAATACGGACTCGCGGGCTGGGTTGCCGCAGGCTGGTTCTCAGTTGTCTCATACCTTTTATAACTCAACCAAATAATGAGTAAAACCGCTGCCAGCAGCCACAGCAGGTAAAACCCCATGCTGGAGAACAAATTTTCCTTCAACCGGCTGCCCCACCTTGCCAGTATTTTCTTTCATTCTAAAATCATACACTATTACCTTGGACAAGTGAACCGCTCGGGGTATAAAGAATCTTCGCCGTTAATATCGATGGGTCGGATTTGCTTTTCCTGAGTCCAGGTTTCCCTTTAATAGTTCTATTCTTTCATTTAATATTGAAAAAGAAACCAAGGCTAAGGGTTTCCTAACCTTGGTTATGTATAAAGATACGATATTGAGGTCTATCTGTACATCAGGATAATTTGTTTCGGCTTTTTGTTTAAAGCTTTAACCAAGAAGCAACTTACTCATTAATCTATTCTTTTTTGGCCGCCATTTGGCGTTCCTAAGGCTGGTTGAAAAGAACAACTAGCATTGACCATTGAGGTATTTTTCCCACTTGGCATCTGTCTCCGCTTGAATGGAGGCAATTTCGGCCGGGGTCAACATGGAGAACCGGGCTTGTTTATTTAAATAATCCGTTACCGGTTTTCGTTTATTCGGTTTATAGGTTATTTTGAAGTTCCCATTTTCGTACTCGGACAATTCCCACAACCCGGTTTGCACCGCCAGACGGCCGATTTCCACGGTATCTTCCGTATTATGTCCCCAGCCAACCGGGCAGGGAGACAGTACCTGCAGATAAGCCGGACCCGGCGCGGCCATGGCTTTGGCCACCTTATTCATGTAGTCTTTGGGATAAGAAATACAAGCCGAGGCTACGTAGGGAATATTATGCGCATCCGCAATCCGCAGCATATCTTTCTTGTTTTTTTCCTTGCCGCCGGGGGTGGTTGAGGAATAAGCGCCTAAGGGGGTAGAACCGCTCCTTTGGTTGCCCGTGTTCATGTAGGCTTCATTGTCGTAGCAGAGAAAGATGAATTTCTCGCCTCTTTCCATAGCCCCAGACAATGCCTGCAAACCAATATCAAAAGTCCCGCCATCGCCGGCCACCCCTAAAACTGTCGCCTTTTCCTTTCCTTTCCGCCGCAGTCCGGCTGTCAGACCAGATATAAAAGCGCCAGTCCCGGGCATTACCGAATTTACAACCGGTACATCAAAAGCCATCTGCGGATAAAAAGTTGTAACCCCCATCAGACAACAAGGCGGGGTAACGATTACTGTTTCCTTCCCTAAGACCTTTAAGGCTAAGCGCACGGCTAGGGTACCTCCACACCCGGCACAGGTTGAACTGCCATACAATAACTCTTCCGTGGTTATATCTTTAAAACTAGCCATCACTCCACCTCAATCCTACGAAATTAACCGCTTTTGCCGAACCCGGCGCTTGGTGAGCATCTTCCAGTTTACGAAACATCGCGGCAAATTCATCCTGCGAAATATCCCGCCCGCCTAAACCGCCGATAAAATTAAGGGCTGGGGGACGCTGGGGCATATCGTACAGGGCGGCTTTAATCTCCGTGTATAAGGCCCCTTCGTTTCCGTAAGAATAATTGCGGTCTAAAACCCCAAAAGCTTTGACGTTTTGCAGCACCTCGGCCACTTCTTTTAAGGGGAATGGCCGGAAGGAACGCACTTTTAAGACCCCGACTTTTTTCCCTTCGGCCCGTAGTTTTTGGGCCACTGTCCGAGCAGTGCCGGTGAAAGAACCCATGGTCACCAGAATATAATCCGCATCAGCGCAATCGTATTCTTGGATCAGGCCTCCAAAGCTTCGGCCAAATTGTTTTTCAAATTCCGCCGCCACCTGAGGGATTTTCCGCAAAGCAGCCTGCATCCCCGCCTGTTGGAGAAACTTATACTCGATGAAAATTTCGGGGGTAGCGCCAAAACAAAAGGTGGTTGGTTTGGTAAAATCAACCGCATAAGGCGCTTTGTACGGTGGCAAAAAGGCCTGGATTTCTTCCGCAGCCGGCAGATCCACCAGTTCTTCAGTATGGGAAAGCACAAATCCATCCAAATTAACCATCACCGGGGTCATTACTTCGGGATCTTCAGCTAAACGATAAGCCTGGATACAAGTATCAAAGGCCTCCTGGGCATTTTCCACGAAGAATTGGATCCAACCCGTATCCCGCTGGGAAATCGCATCCTGCTGATCCCCCCAGATCGTCCAGGGAGCGGCCATGCTTCGATTGACGACCGGCATTACCATGGGAAACCGGCTGCCGCTGACGTAGGGCAGCATTTCGCACATATAGGCTAATCCCTGGGAAGAGGTAGCGGTGAAAACCCGGCACCCCGCGCTAATGGCTCCATAACAGGCGGACAAAGCCGCGTGTTCAGACTCTACGCGGATAAAATCCGCATCCAGTTCGCGAGTTGCCACGAACTGCGCTATTTTTTCCACAATAGAAGATTGAGGGGTAATCGGGTAGGCAGCTATAACTTCGGGCTGGATATACTTAACGGCGTAAGCTACTGCGTGGTTTCCGCTTAAAAATCTACGTTCCCCCATTATCAACCCTCCTCGACCATTGATATGGCATCTCGATTACATTCCTGGGCGCAAATCCCGCACCCTTTACAAAAATCCAAATCCACCTCTAAAACTTCGGCGCTCCGTTTCATGGCTCCATCAGGGCAAAATATCCAGCACAGTAAGCACATATTGCATTTTTCCTGGTTAATAATTGGCCGGAAGGTTCTCCAAGAACCAGTCGTCAGCGGGCGATTCGGGCAAGGCAGATGAGGGGCAAACGACCTAATTTCCATCAACTAAACTCCCTCCCTTGCGATAGAGTTCCGCTTCTTCATAAGCTCTTTTGGCTGTTAGAATATTGATATCTTCCCGGTTGCCCGCAAACACCTCGGTAATAGCGTTCTTTATAGCTTCGGTGCCGATTAATCCCGAAGCCTGACAGGCGGCGCCGAGCATCGCGGTATTGGTAATCGGTTTGCCGAGAATCTCCAGCGCGATCCGCGTAGCGTTCACGACAACCACCTCGTACTTATCACCAATCGCTTCAGCTGTCAGCTCTTCTGGCAGTTCGCTCGCATTGATTACGATTTTTCCGCCCAGTTTCAATCCGGCCGTGACATCAGTCAGCTTGAGCAGGGTTTTATCCAGGACTACCACTAAGTTCGGTTCATAAATCTGGCTCCGGTCGAGGATCGGGGCCGAGTCAACCTTGGTAAAGGATAGTACCGGGGCCCCTCTTCTTTCGGCCCCAAAAGCGGGAAAAGACTGAGCAAAACTGTCGCCATAAACCGATGCCGCTATGCCAAAGATTCTAGCCGCGGTCACAGCGCCTTGCCCGCCCCTTCCATGCCACCTGATCTGATACAATATTTCCCTCCCCCTTATTTTCCAGATGTTAGTCTTCTATAACTTAAGCCTAAATTTTCCAGAGCTTGCACTGGATGCTTCAGTCCGAAAATTAAAAGCCCAGTTCCTCATTAACTACGAGAACCCTGACATCACTAAGCCGGGGTTTGCGTTCTAAGATGACGGTGGCGGTACAGATTCGCCCTGGCGAATTGCAGTCGATACAAAAACCGGTTTTCGCGCAGGGGACCTCAATATTCAGCCGTTTAGCCGCCAGGGGAGCCGCATACGCCTTAATCCGTTTTAGACCATCCTCAACTGTGCTGACCAGCTTATTGCGACCAACGACTAGAATTACTTTTTTAGGACCGAAAATGGTTGAGGCTACGCGATTTCCATTGCCATCAATGTTGAGTACCATACCAGTTAAGGTAACCGCATTCGCGCTGGCTAAAAAAAGGTCACAGGTCAGCTGGCGCCGCATTACCTTAAGTCTTTCCTCTAATTCTAAGCCGGGTTGATTATGGTCCAGCAGTTCCTTGCCCATCTCTGCCAGTTCAGCGTTTATCTCTAAATCAGCCACGGACCGCGATCCGCCAAAGCCAATCGTTTGCGCTTCATTAGCTTCCTGCAGAATGTAATCGATCGCCGCTATTTTATCCGCGCAATAGACACTCGTAAACCGGTTTTTCTCTAATGCTTTCACCGCGGCTTGACACCTCAGCGTATAATTCCAATCGCGCAGGTCTTCAGTAAAACCCATAATTGTTCAATCCCCTCCACTCCCTATTTCTAAAATTTGACGACTGATCGTATTATAATTTAGCTACAAAGTTCAGCGTTTATTATATTTATAAGATAATACCATAATAATGTAATAAAACTTAATTATTTAAATATTTAGTTTATTTAGAGTGTACCGGATAAAACGACCGTTTTCAGCACTGTTTTATTATATTTAAGCAATTCGCTTGGTAAATCTGGTAAAATTATGACAAGAATAATTAAGAGGAGGTTTCTGATGGCTAAGACAGAAACATATGAAGCATTGGCTGACCGCCTGCTAACGGCGGAATCCTCTCAAGGGCCCATTGCCCCGATCACCGAGGAATTTGCCCAAATGTCAGTCGATGAAGCCTATCAGGTGCAGTTTCGCCTGATTGAAGCAAAATTGGCTGCCAGCCGGGATAGCCGGGTGGCGGGTAAGAAAATTGGACTAACCAGTTTAGCCATGCAAAATTTGTTTGGGGTATATGAACCGATTTACGGTTGTTTGCTCAGCAATATGGAAGTGGCCAATGACGGAATTATCCAGTTGGGAAAACTGATCAGCCCCAAGGTTGAGCCGGAAATTGCTTTGATCCTGAAGCGAGATTTGACCGGACCCGGGGTTTCCGCGGCCGAGGTGCTGCGGGCAACTGAAGCGGCAGTTCCCGCTTTGGAGATTGCCGACTGCCGGATTAAAGACTGGAAAATCAAGCCGGCAGATGCGGTAGCTGATAATTCTTCAGGGGCGAGATTCATCTTAGGGGGTAAATTAACGCGACCGAGGGATTTGGATTTGAGTTTGACCGGGTTAGTCTTTAAAAAGAATGGCGATATCCTGGGAACCGCGGCCGGAGCAGCGGTATTGGGGCATCCGGCGGCTGCCGTGGCCTGGATGATCAATAAAATGGCTGAATTCGGTGTAACGCTCAAAGCGGGCGAAGTGGTATTAGCCGGGGCCATGACCGGCTCGATAGCCCCCACGCCGGGAGATTACTTCGAGGCTTGTTTTGACCGGCTGGGCTCGGTAGGGGTTAGATTCACCAGTTAGCATCCGGTTAAAAGCCAGAAAATTGCTTCAGGAGTCCGAGAATATCGGGCTCCTGACTCTGCTTCGCTTTAATTCGAGTTTCATCAAGGTTTATCCGACTAGACTTCCCAAATAAAATTATCTGACCGCGATCCAATGGTTCATCACTAAATTATCCCGGGTGCCGGCTACCGGGCAATAATAGATTAAAATTCGAGTATGCTCTTCGTTCAGCCCGGTTACGAGAGCGGTGTTCGGCAAGGAAAACCCTTGGTCCAGAATCTTGGTTATTTTTTCTACCCGGGTTATGTCGACACCCAAATAAGTCCAAAAGACCAGCAGAACGAGCTTTGGCCTATCGCCCAGCTGATGGTAACCCAGCAGCAGGTCTTCTATCCGCTGCCGAAAACTGCCCGATTTCCCGGGCTGATCATCATACTTTTCAAACTCGGCAACCAAAAAAGGCTGGTTATTCTGCTTTTCAAACCAAACGGAGCCCAACCTTACTTCCCTGAAATCCCGGGCATTGTATTTACCCTGCGGCAATACCGGATAATCAGACACCGCGGTAATCCCTAAGATGCGGCGGCCAATCTCCGTCAGGTAATTCAAACCAAAAGTCCGCACCGTATCCGCATAGTCCCGGATCCCAAACCCGGTTAACATGGGAAAAAACTGACTCCGCAGCGCCCCGTTCTTTAATTCTTCCCGCAGGTAAGCTTCGGCGGCGGCGATTAGACCCAATTCTGCTGCCCGTTTGGTCATCATTCACCCACCTCATTCCAGGGGTTTTAATTTAAAAGCTATTACGAACGCTATCCCGAGCCATCGCTAATAGTTCTAATTCCCAATGCCGAACCAGTCACTCGGCTGGTCCCCAGGTGCTACCTTTAAAACGCCCCGATAGTTTACGGCCCGCAGTTCGCGTCCGACTACCTGCTCCGCCAGTTCCGGGCGGTTGCAGTCTAAACTTAGATGAGCCAGCAGAACACCCCGGGTATGTTGATTGACAATGCGGGCCAGGGCTTTGCCCGCCTGCTCATTGGAAAGATGGCCGTGGTTGCTCAAAACCCGACGCACCAAATGGTAGTCGCGGCCCGAATTCAATTCCAGTTCCGGGTCGTGGTTGCTTTCAAAGATCAGGTATTCGGAGCCCTTTAGAACGTCAATCAAAGAATCGGGAACGCACCCCAGGTCCGTAACTACGGCCACTTGGGTCTGCTGAGACCTAATTAAAAAAGAAACCGGATCAATGGCATCATGCGGTTTGACAAAGGGTGAGATCGTAAATTCGCCAACCCGCAGATTGCCCGACCGGGGCATCCGACGGCTTAAATGACTGTCCAGACAACCGATGGAATTTTTGGTTGCCCCCCAAAATTCCCCGGTGGCATAGACCGGGATTCCGTATCTTTGCGGAAAAGGAGTCTTAATCTTTAGGGCCATTGTATGATCCTGGTGTTCATGGGTTAGAAAAATGCCCTTTATCGACTGCGGATCAACCTGTAAATCGCCTAATATCTTTTCTAATCGGCGCAAACGGACCCCGCAATCGATCAAAATCCGGTCTCCTTGCGGTCCTTCAATTAAATAGGCATTGCCGTGCTGACTGCTGGAGCAAAGTGAAATAAAGCGAATAGACACGCTGGGATCATCCATCCTTACTTTTACCGATTTAATATGAATTTAACTTTATACTTTCGCTAGCCGTTTCGGCAACTCCTGCCGAAACAAGTTATTTTTGGGTTAAAACGGCGGATTTTTTTGAACGAGTGAGATCTGAAAATGCGGACAGTAATTTTGCTTAATGAGTGTTGTTACAGAAATCACAAAGACGATGCCGCTTAAAAGTAAGTTTTTAAATTTTAACCTAAACGAAAAGCCAGATCTTTTTGAATCTGGCTCAAAACGGTAATAAAAAGATAAATTCAAATTATCAGTTATTAGTTACTCCGCATCGTTTTTCTTGGCCAGTAAGCGGTCCATGCCGCGGTGCAGGACGATCGCCTTTAATTTTTCCTCCAAACTGCGTTTGGGCCAATAAAAGACTCTGCCCCCGGTTTCATTCGGCCGATGGGGATGGTCTAAGTCATAAAAGGTCTCGATAATGGTGTTAGCGGCGTACAATTCTTTTTCCGAAACCCCAAAAGAGAGTCCGGCGAACTGCCCGGTGGTTTGATACCCGAGTAAACTGGTGGCTAAATATAAAGTCAGCAGTTTTTTTCTTTTTTCCTCCGAACCCTCAGCATTGGCCTCGATTTTATTTAAGCCAACGTCTTCTACCGGAATGGCCACTAATTCCTTCGTAAAATAATAAACCGCCATTCCGACTACCGCATCCGAGACCATCATTTTATCCGATAAAATCTCATCATATGCACATTCATCCAGGGCCTGCAGAAATTTGGCCGCAGCTGTCAGCAGCTGGGTGTATTCCTGATCAGACAACCGAACTTCAATCGCCTCTGTATCAACCATTAGCTTATCTCCTTTACGCATAATTCAAAGTTATTTTATCCATAAATGCGCAAAAAGACAAGTTCTGTACAAATCCGGCTCCGAATGATAGGATTATGGGCAGGAGGGACAGCGCATGACCAAACGTTCGAAAAAATCGTCTTCAGCTAAACCTAAACCGGTTAAAGCTATAAACCCGGAAAAAATTCCGGCTGCACCTTTTTCCGTTCCCCAGGAATCAGCGGCTCCCCCAACAGACGGGGAATTCCCTTTTTTGGCGCAGAGTCTATTGGAAACGACCCGCTCGGAACTAAAGAAAAATAACCGGGACGGCGAATCCATTTTAAAAACGATGAGCGGTTTTCCCGATCGTCTTATTGCTCAGGTTCTCCTGGATTTAACCGCGGAAGAGCCCGAACCAGCTTTGCCGCTGCTAACCGCGGCAGCCAATCACGAAAGCCCCCAGGTTATACTGGCGGTTATTCAAGGCTTAAGCCGGATCCGACTCCCGGAAGCCGCAGCTGTTCTGGGGCAAATTGAAGATGCGACTCGGTGGGATGCTGAAAAAGCATCAATCAGAAAGGAACTCAACCGGGCGCTGCACCGTTTTAAAAGTATAGGAATAAATCCTTCTCGGTCCGCGCTGGAAGACGCGAATACGGATAATTCCGCTACTGCTGGGCAACGGGCCGAAGCCATCCCCCTGGTTTCAGCTGAACGGCAATTTCACCAGGCCTTAGTTTCGAATTTAGACGGGGTGGGGAACATCCTCGGCATCCTGGTAATGCGTTCCCCCGGCAGCAAATACGAAACTGCGGTCTTGCTCTTCAGTGATCTTGACGGCTTAAAAGATTGCAAGGTATACAGCTTTAACCAACGCCAACTGGAAGGCTTCCTCCGAGAGTGGGATTTAGAAACAACCGGCGTAGGCTTGGTGCCGGTCGACCGCGATTACTTGGATTATCTGGTTAATGAACACCTGCCCTTAAACCGGGCTAACAATACACCGCTGGCCCCGGATTTTGTGGCCTGGCGGCGCTACTTCAAGATTACAGAAAACTGGTCAACGAATCTGCCGGAGTCGGAACGCCAAACCACGGAGCTCTCACCGCATCCGGTTTATAAGCTAATGCCCCGGGAAGGGGCCCAAGAATCCCTGTCTTACTTGCTGCCGCGCTCAGAAGCGTTGATTCAGACCCCGGAAATGAAAAACTGGCTCCTGGAACCGAGCCTGATCAATGGATATGCGCAAAAGCTGCTGGAACGCCGGCAGAGTCGGATTATGGTCGGTGGCAGCTTCCTGCAGGAATACAAAAACAAACTGGCCCTAGAAGCCGCCGAACAGCTCTTTACCGCCGAGTTCAGCAAGCGCTATGCCCGGCGCCTGGAACACATGGCCTTCGTCTTCTCTCTAAAAGGGCAAGTAAACCAGGCACGTTTAGCCTTAGCCGCTTCCCTCCATTTGCAGGAGGGCCAAAACCCGATAAAAAATCCGGTGCTATGGGCCTTAACCCTGCACAGCCTGGATGTTTTGACGGATTTATTAGCCTCCGGGACCCAGGCGGCCGAGCTGAACCCGGCTCCAGCTGAGTCCAAGACGGAAGCGCCAAATGCCAATCCCCCCAAAACCAGTCCCCTGGTCTTAAGGTAAAAACCGGCAGGCAAAAGATAACTGATAAAAAATAACCTTTAAATTAGCGGGTAAAGATTTTTAATCAAGGTAAATAATTATGGTGATACAAGGTGATATATTGTGGTGGAAAAAATAATTCAAAAGCCTGCGGTTATTTTTGATTTTGATGGTGTGATCGTAAATACCGGACAGTTCCACGCCGACGCCTGGTATAAAACCTTCCGGGACCAGGGATTAGTCCTTTCCCTGAAGGATTGTCTCCCGGCCGTGGAATTGGAAGATCATTTGTTTGCGGCGCAGGTACTTAATCGTTTAGCCATTAAAGATGATCCCAAAGTCTGGGTAAAACAAAAACAATTGGTTTTTCAAACGTTGTTAGACCAGGTGCAAATCTACCCTGGTCTGATTGAACTCGCCCAGGCCTTAGCCCCGCGCTGCCAACTGGCGATCGTCTCAAGTGCCTGGGTCGAGAATATTGCAAAGGTGATTAAACGGGCCGGTCTTTTTGATTCATTCCGCGTCCTGGTTGGCAAGGAAGATGTGACAGTTCATAAGCCAGCCCCAGACGGTTACCTGCTGGCTGCCCGGCGGTTAGGGGTAAGCCCCAGAGACTGTACTGTTTTTGAAGACTCCCCCACGGGTATCCGCTCCGCCAAAGCCGCTGGGATGCGTTGTATCGGTGTAGCGCACCGGGGCAATCCCAAGCAGCTTAAAGAAGCAGATCTGATTGTCCCAGATTTAATGGATACCGCTCACTTACTTAAGCTGATATAATCTTAAATGACTGAATTGCCGCCCCTTGTAAGGGCGGTATTGTTTTTTCGTGCTTAGTCATTCATTTTTTAGCTAAAATTTAGGGGATTATTTTCCAAACTGCGGTTTGCGCTTCTCCAGAAAAGCCCTAAACCCTTCCCGCGCGTCGGCAGTTTGCGCTGCCATTACCAGCCCGCGCCGGTCTTCTTCCAATTGGGCCTCCAGTTGGGTCATCCAGGCTCGATTCAAGTTGCGTTTGGCGATGGCGAATGATTGGCGGGGGCCTTCCGTCAAATCCTTGGCTAGTTTCCAGGTGGCGTCCTTCAGTTCTTCCGGCGGTACCGCCCAATTGATCAGGTTCCAGTTTTTCGCTTCTTCGGCCGAGAAGATGGGATTCGTATAAAAAAGCTCCAAAACCCGTCCCCAACCTACCAGCAAGGGAATGGTAAAAGTCCAGGCACCGTCCGGCACCAGGCCGATTCGGGTATAGCCCTGACTAAACTTGGCGCTGGTGGAAGCGATGCGCAAATCACAAGCGGCAGCCAGGCTCAAGCCGCCTCCGCCGACTCCCCCATTGATGCAGGCAATTACCGGCTGGGGCATCCGGCGGATTTCAATGATCGCCCGGTTCAAGTACTTGGTGACTTCCTGACAAACATAAGCAGCGCCCCGCGGGTTTCCATCGAATTCCGCAATGTCGCCTCCCGCGCAAAATGCCGCGCCCGCTCCGGTGATGATGACTACCCGCACCTCGGGGTCACTGGAACATTCTTCTAAACAGCGCTCAATCTCTTCAGTCAGAGGAATATCCAGGGCGTTAAATGACTGAGGCCGGTTCAAGGTAATCGTGCAAATCTTATCTTGGACTTCCTTCAAAATAAACTTATAGGCCATAACCTAAATCCCTCCTCTGATTTTTCAGAAAAATCCACCTATTTAGATTATAGCCCAACCCTCAAAAACTGCAACTAATTTTATCCAAGTAATACATATCTATCCATATATGAGTTTAGCCGTATATATGTCTATCCATAACGGTAGATTACTCCAAAGCCGCCGCGCGGATGTTCCCAGGTAATGGCCCCGGGCTTGGGGCAGATAATCCGGCAGGTGCCGCATTCTAAACAACCGGTGAGCTCAAAAATAAGTTCCCCTTGCTTTAAGTTATAAAGACCGGCCGGGCAGGCCCGAATGCAGGGTTTAGTCGCACAACCAGCACAAATCTCTTTGTTTACTACGATCGCCTTTTCCGCATCATCCAGGACGTATTTATTCAGAGAGAGCAGTTGTTCCAAGCCCAAACGCTGCTTGCTCATAAAGAACGCCCCCCTTTCCAGGCTTCCCGGGCTAATTGCAGCAGACTAAAGTTATTTTCTTTTATCTGGCTAAGCATTTTTTTAGCCAAGGGCTGGGCTGGTTCTCCCTGCACCGTAAACAGTTTAGTTGCTATCCCGGCCAGCAGCTTTGGGTAGCGCTGATAAAGCAGCGGATTTTCTAAAAATTTCGGTGCCAAACGATAACTCTCCAAATCCGGCAAAACGGAAAGCGCGTTTAATTTATCCAGATAAGGGCTTAGCCCGGCTTTGGAGAAATCCTGCTTAGCCACGGCCAGTTGAACCGTTTCCGCCGCTGCCTGCCCGGAGGCAATTGCCAAGTCCATGCCCCGCACCTGGTAACCCAGGTTTAATACAAAACCAGCCGCGTCACCGGCAACCAAAATCCCGGGGCCAAACAACTGGGGCCGCATCTCCCAGCCGGCTTCGGGAACCAGATGGGCGGAATATTCGGTAGCCCGGCCATCTTTGATTAAAGGCACGATGAAGGGGTGGGCTTTAAAGTCTTCCAGCAAATCCCGAACTGAACATTGCTGGTTTTCAATCCCCCCAACGTTAACGACCAAACCGAGCGAGATGCTGTTCTTATTGGTATATAAAAATCCACCTCCCGGCATACCCCGCGAAACCGCCCCGACCAAGAGGCAGGCCGCGCCCTGGTTTCCGGTTAACTGAAAACGTTCTTCAATTTTTTCCGGCGATAATTCTATAATCTGCTTGACCCCAATCCCCACATGAATAGCCGGCAGTTCGGGGCGCAGCCCGGCTTTTTGCGCCAGCAGCGAATTTACCCCATCTGCCGCAATTACCACGTCCGCCCGCAATTCGTCTTCTCCAGCCCGCACCCCGACCACCTTACCGTCTTCCAGGAGCAGGTCGTCTACCCGGATGCCCGGGGCCAGTAAAGCCCCGGCTTCCTCAGCCTTGGCCGCCAGCCACGCATCAAAATCCGCCCGTAAGAGGGTGAAGGAATGATAGGGCGCCTTTCCCCAACTCTCATCCTGGCAGCTGAAAGAAACACTGCTCTCCTCGGTCAAGGTAGCGATGACTTCCCTTACGACCGCTCTTTCCACCGGGGCTTCTTCCCAAAAGTCGGGGATTATCCGCTGCAGAGCATAACTGTACATTCGACCGCCAAACATGTTTTTACTGCCTGGGGCCGCGCCGCGTTCGATTAATAGAACCTCGTAACCTTCTCTCGCCAGCAGATACGCGGCCGTGCTGCCGGCCGGTCCGGCCCCGACGATGATGGCGGTGTACTTGTCTTCAGCCATAAGTCCAGCACCCCTTATTTGTTTAATGCCTGGTTCAGTTCTTGGGTGAGTTTAGGCAGAACCTCGTACAGGTTACCCACAATCCCGTAATCCGCCGCAGCAAAAATGGGTGCGTTTTCATCGGAGTTAATGGCGCAGATGATTTTGGTATCCCGCAGACCGCTCAGGTGGTGAATCTGTCCG
>CAZKWP010000003.1:0-8057 GCA_964556555.1 uncultured Syntrophomonadaceae bacterium | reverse complement strand
CCAGATACAGATTCGGCTTGACCTTTTGCCCGGAGATCCCGATATAACTGTCGATGGGCATCCAGTTCAAATCTTCCGCCAAGGGTCGGGTGCAGCCGAGCGCAGCCCCGATGGTGCGGGCTAATTCCCGGGCGATTTCCAGGTCTTCGGCGTTTTCGATTCCCCGACCGACTCCGACGATAATTCGGGATTCGCTCAAATCAGCGGCTTCTTGTACTTTGCGACTGCGACTAATTACCTTAACCGGCGAGGCGGGCGGCACCGACAGTTCGCGGACCAAACCGGTTCGTCCCGTCTGGGGAGCGGCTGGGGCAAAGGTACGCGGAGCAATGGCAGCCATAACGGGACGGGCTTTACAGACTAGGGTCTGGGCAGCCGCCCCGCCGTAGATTAAGCGCTCCAGGATTATTCTTTTTTCCGCTGGCTCATACTTAAGGGATATGCAGCCGCTGACTAGGCCTGTTTTTAATTGCGCCGCGATCCGGGCGGCCATTTCGTTTCCGCTTAAGGTGCCTTCCAGCAAAAAGACTTCAGGATCTCCCTTAAGTGCCGCTTCGACCAGGGTCGGGATATAAGCCTCCTGCGGTTGATCCTCTGGTAGCGGCGGAAGCAGCAATACCTCGTCAGCGCCATGTTCAATATAGATTTGAGCCAGATCAGTCTCTGGCCTAGCTATTGCAAAAGCCGTCAGCGGGACGCCGATTTCCCTGGCTAAGTCCTGACCCACGTTTAAAAGCTCTAAAGTTTGTTCGCGGCCTTCCGCGAAAACCCAAATGCCCGGCATCTGCTTCTCCCTCCTTTCTATTTGAAAGCCCCGGCCTGAATCAGGGCATTGACAAATTTGCGAATATCTTCGGTTTCCGCAGTAAACTTCACCCCGCGGCGTTCCATAGAGGTTGCCGCAATGCTTAACGTTTCCAAACGGGGTTCCCAGTCGCAGCCTGGGTCAAGCTCGGCTTTAGTCAGATTTATCACCGGTTTTTTCGCGGCAGCCAGCACCTGTTTCAAACTGGGAATCCGGGGCTGGTTAATGCCGGGCAAAACCGTAACCAAAGCTGGCAGGTTGACGGTCACTACTTCCACCGCCACATCCAAACGACGTTCAGCGGTAATCTGCTGCCCTTCCAGGGTCAATTTTTGGACGTAGGTTATGCAAGGGATGCCCAGTATTTCGGCCAGGCGCGGCCCTACCTGCCGGGCATAGAGGTCACTGGAACCTTCGCCGCAAACAATTAAATCGTATTCCAGCTTTGAACCAATGACCGCAGCGAGCAAAGAAGCGGTCTGTGCCGGTTCCAGGTCGGCAAAAGCGGGATCATTGACAAAGACCGCCTGTTCCGGTCCCCGTGACAATGCGTCTTTCAAACTGTTTCGAGCGTTGAGCTGCCCCACAGTGATGGCGGTAACGCTCCCGCCATGTAACTCCTGAAGCCGCACCCCTTCTTCAATTGCATTGCGATCATAGTCACTGATTTTAAAGCCGACCCGCTCCAGGCTGATTTCCCGGGAATTGGGGGCTGCCTTAATATCCGCTTCATCCCGAACCCATTTGTAACAGGCGATAATTCGGGGACTTCCGTTTGACATCTGCTGATCATCTCCCATAGAGTGAGGATGCCTGAACCTGCCGAGCCAATAAAACCGCCGCGCAAAGAGCCTGGAAATATAGCTTATTCGTTCTCTTTCACAGGGGCTTGGAGTAAGTCAAGGCATCCTCTTAGTAAAATTGAGTCAAATGAATTCTAACCCTGCCAGATTAATAACCCTCAATAGCCTCAAACAACCTAGCATTACTTAACGAATAATATTCCCGGCAATAACCATCCTCTGGGCTTCCGAGCTGCCTTCATAAATCTCAGTAATCTTCGCGTCCCGCATCAGCCGTTCCACTTTAGTGCCCTTCATGTAACCGATTCCCCCATGGATTTGTACCGCTTTGGAGGCATGTCGGTTTGCGGCTTCCGAAGCAAAAAGCTTGGCGGTAGCGGCTTCTTTACTGAAGGAGAGTCCCTGATCGCGGCGATATGCCGCGTAATAGGTAAGGAATCTGGCGGCATTCAGGTCGCTGTCCATGTCCACGATCATCCACTGAATCGCCTGGTTGCGGGAAATGGGCTTACCAAATTGAACCCTTTCTTTGGAATACTGAATTGATTCATCTAAGCAGGCCTGTAAAATTCCCACTGATTGGGCAGCAATCCCAATGCGGCCGCCATCCAGGGCCTGCATAGCAATCCTAAATCCCTTGCCGTCTTCGCCCAGCAGATTTTCCTTAGGAATGCGGCAGTCTTTGAAAATGACTTCCGAGGTTTGGGAGGCGCGCAAACCCATCTTTTTGAAGTGTTTACCCACGGAAATCCCGCCTGCTTCTTTCGGGACGATATAGGCGCTCATCCCCTTGGCCCCTTTGGTTGGATCCGTAGTCGCGATAACTACGAACACGTCGGCCAGCGGACCGTTCGAGATAAAGGTCTTGGTTCCGTTTATGACATACTCGCCGCCATCCAAAATCGCGGTGGTGGCTACTGCCCCTGGATCAGTGCCAGCTCCCGGTTCAGTCAGGGCAAATGCCCCTACCTTTTGTCCTTTGCAAATCGGAATCATATACTTTTTCTTTTGTTCTTCCGTGCCAAATAAGTAAATCGGGTTTAGCACCAGCCCGGTTGTGGCCGAAACGGTAAACCCAGTCGAAGCGCAAGCCCGCGAGAGTTCTTCAATCACAATGGCGAAGGTCTGAAAATCCGAACCGGCTCCGCCGTATTCCGTGGGGAAGGGAATCCCCAGCCAGTCCATTTCGGCGATCTGGTCCATCACTGCTTGCGGGTAACGGCTCTCTTCATCGATTTCTTCTGCGATTGGTTCCAAATATTTTTGGGTGAATTCCTGCACACTGGCCCGGATTAATTCTTGTTCTTCCGTTAATTTAAAGTCCACAAAATAACCCCCTTATTTTAAATTTTGTTTTTGAACCTACCAATGATTCATGTAACTTGTGTTAGGAACACAATTCCCTAACATAAATATAGCTTGCCTCAAAATAGTTTGTCAACAAAATACTTGTATGCAATCATAAGCTCGGAAATTATATTCTTATTTGCAATAAATATTCATAAAATCCTTTTAATAAATCCATCCAAAATTAATGAAAAATCCATTATAGCAAAGGCTGGTGACAGGCACGGCCTTAAAGTAATGGATTAAGCGCGATAATTTGCTAATTTGTTTCTAATGAATAATCAGCAGTGGCTGATTTAATGGATTAAGCGATAAATTGCTATATGCAGCCGCAAAGAAGCTAAGGCTTCCCCTTAATCACTATTTTTAAATTAATCTCTACTCAAATTCCAAAGCAACGCTTTAAAGGTTTGTACCTGTTTTTCATCTAAGTTCGCCAGTACTTTTTTATTAGCAAGATCAATCGCCTGGGGCAAAGACTCTCTGAGTTCGTTGGCTTTATCCGTAAGTAGTACCTGCAATGCCCGGCGATCGGTCGGATCCGGTCTTTTCTCAATCAGCCCTTTTTGTTCCATTCGATCGAGCAGACCGGTCATCGTGGAACTATCTAAGGATAAACGTTCAGCCAATTGACGTACGGTTTGTCCATTTTTATCCCATAAACACATTAACACCCCGTACTGACCGGGAGTAACCCCATAAGGAACTAATTCTGCCTTAAACACCTGATGCACTGACTGTTGCGCTTTGGTGAGAATAAAATTTATGCACTGCTCCAATTCCAAGCTTTCCATACCCCTTTCTGCGGCTACACCCATACCAAATTAATCTATTCATATTATAGAACATTCTTAGATAGAATAATAAGCGCAGTTTTACAATACGATAAAATTTCGCATTTAATTAGCCCAGCAACCTAGATTATTCGGAGAAACAAATCCGATTTGTTTCGCTTATCAATGAATTCGCAGGACTCAAAAGGCAAAAGACTATAATAAAACTACCAGACAATACCGTTAAAACCGGTGGCTAAGATTATTCCGTTGCTCATAGAAGGGTTGTCTATAGATCAGCCCAAAGCGGTCAAAGTATCAATAAAATTAATTCACTTGTCCCCTCAGGGGACAAATCGATTTATTTACGCAGATGCTTAGTTAGCAATAGTCTGCTAACTTTGAGAAACACTTGTTCGCCGCGCGGCGGTGATATACAATAAAAAATAAATGCTTTCCTTTAGGGAGCCTTTAGGGGGGATTAATTTTATGCGCACGGGAATAGCCAACCTGCCATTGCACGGCGGGAAATGTCCGGCCTGGCTTTTTACGCGGATGAAGTCTTTAGGGGCCGCGATAATCGGCGTAATTGTCGAAGAATATGGCCCAACAGAGGTTTTGAACCGGTTGGCTGATCCCTTCTGGTTTCAGGGCTTGGGCTGTGTGCTGGGTTTTGATTGGCATTCCTCCGGGGTAACTACGACGGTTTGCGGGGCGCTCAAGGAAGGCTTAAAAGAGGCCCAAGGTGAGTATGGCATATTCCTGGCCGGCGGAAAGGGTCGGGTATCACGTAACACCCCTTCCGAAATTGAGGTTTTGTGCGACCGCCATGGTTTGGACTATGCTGCGGACTTGCAGTATGCCAGTCGGCTGTCCGCCAAAGTTGACAGCTCCGCCGTACAGGATGGGTATCAGATTTACCACCATTTCTTTGTCTTTACCGCTCAAAAAGACTGGGCCGTAATCCAGCAAGGCATGAACGAGGAGATGCGCCAGGCTCGGCGTTATCACTGGCTAAGCCGCGGCGTACAGGACTTTGTCTGCGAACCACAGGCCGCTATCTGCTGTGACCACAACTCTCCCACCTTAAATTTAGTCGCCCAAGACAATCAAGCGATTCGGCAGCAGGCGCCGGAGATTGTTGCACTTCCCCCGGCCAGCATTATCCGCGAACTCAGCCTAATTCAAAAAACCGTGCCCACCCTGACTTTGCCCGCGGGACACTCCATCCCTTCCACCACCTATTTAAACAAAGCCCTTTCGATTGCCCACGACCAAAAGCCGGCGGATTTTGAAGCGCTCTTAAGCATTGCGGGTATCGGGGCCGGTACGCTGCGCGCCTTAGCCCTGGTCGCTGAATTAGCCTATGGCATCGAGCCGAGTTATAAAGACCCGGTTCGCTACGCCTTTGCGCACGGCGGAAAAGATGGGTTTCCTTTTCCAGTAAAGGAATCGGATATGGAACACTCCACCCGGGTTCTCCAAAAAGCCCTCCGGCGCGCCAAAATCGGTCAGCGGGAACAGCTTGAAGCGTTGCAAAGGCTGGGCAGATGGTACAGTCAAACGGTAAAAATTCGTTAATCCCTGCGACAATACTCTTAATGCAATTCATTGCCAATAATTACCCCCATTATCCCATGGCTCCCCTAATATTCATTATAATTACCTGGACTTATAACTTTTAAAGCTGGCTAGTCCATTATTTACAAAAAATCCTCCAATCCCAGTAATGACAACCCCTCCGCCATATCCCAATTTGTCTGCCAATATTTGTCCGATTGACTATCTAATTCCGACAACCTTAAAATAATTTCAGGTGGGCAGTGCTTAACCAAAACTAACCCGCCAAACAATAAAATGGGAGGGATTCCTTTGCTTCGAAAAAAAAGTTTGAATCGGTATCGGTTCCTAATCACCCTAGTGCTGGGACTCAGCCTGGTACTTGGCTCGAGTCTCACGGCCTTCGGGGCCGGCACTTGCACAGTCAATACTGGGGATACCTTAAGTAAGATTGCTTCTTGCAATCAAGTATCCTTAAATGCCTTAATCAAAAACAACCCTCAGCTGCAAAATTTGAACTGTCTGCAAGCCGGACAAACTATTCAGCTGCCTACATGCAACCAAACGGCAAATCAGAATTGTCCTTCTGTAAACCAGAGTACAAGTACTTGTAAGCCGACTTTTTTCTGCTTTAACCTAGGTAATTGTCAGCAAAACTGTACTGATGGTTCTTGTCAACAACCAACCTGTAACAATGGTTCCTGTCAACCAAATTGCCTGATAACCAACCAAGGCAGCTGTCCCTCGAACTCGTGCCAACCAGCTCCGGCTAAGGTTACTCCCAGCCAGCCGGCCCCAGCTCCCGTACCAGCATCAGTTCCGGCCACAAATCCAGCTCCAGCACCGGCTAAAGCTCCGGCCCCAGCTGCAAGCAACAGCAGTATCAGCGCTTTTGAGCAACAGGTAGTAGATCTGACCAATGCGGAGAGATCCAAAGCCGGTCTCGCCCCCCTAAAACTTAACGTTGAACTCTCAAGAATGGCGCGGATAAAATCCGAAGATATGCGGGACAAAAATTATTTTGATCATAATTCTCCCACCTACGGTTCACCTTTTGATATGATGCGGAAATTCGGTATCAGCTTCACCGCTGCCGGCGAAAACATTGCCGCCGGACAAAAGACCCCACAAGCCGTTGTGACTGGCTGGATGAACAGTCCCGGCCATCGGCAAAACATCCTAAATGCCAATTACACGGAAATCGGGGTCGGTTATGCGGCTGGCGGATCCTACGGTCATTACTGGACTCAGGAATTCATCCGCAAATAAATTTTGCCTGGAAATATTTCATTCATGAAGTATTTCAACAAGGTAATTGCTCTCCTATAACAAGAGCTATTCCTCCCTTAAGTTGCCTGGGGATGAATAGCTCTTGGGCTTTCTAACCTGGTTTTATATATTGGGCCTTTAACTTGGCTGTCTTATAGATTTGAACTTTGCTTAATCTCCGGTTAATTGCGGCTTAATTCCGGTTAATTGCCGTCAGGATCCCTTTAATGATTTGAATCGGCGTGGGCGGACAACCTGGTACATACACATCTACCGGCAGATGTTTATCGACACCGCCTCCGGTCGCATAGGCTTCTTTAAAAATACCCCCGCCGCCGGCGCAGGCTCCCACTGCCACGACCAAAGTCGGCTTGGGGCAGGCAATATAGGTTTTTTGCAAGGCAATTTCCAGGTTTCGGGTAACGCTCCCGGTAACCAGCAGCAGATCCGCATGACGCGGCGAAGCCACAAAATCAATTCCGTACTGCTGGATGTCGTAAATGGGATTAGTCAGAGCGTTGATCTCAAAATCGCAGGCATTACAGGCACCTGCATCAACATAACGTACATGGAGGGAACTTTTGCAAACTTGCTTAACCCTTTCCCGCAGTTGCTGTCCTACGGTTTCCAGAGACGGGGACTCCTTAACCAGGGGGATCTCTGTCTCTGCGATCGCCCCCGCGGGGCAGATCCGGCGACAGGAATGGCAGTAGATACAGGTTTTAGGGTCTGCCCTTCCCTGCTGCAGCGCCCCGGTGGGGCAAATGAGTTCGCATTTATTACAACCAGGCTGACAAATATTTACGTCAATCAGCGGCAGGCCCCTCCCCGCACTTTCTTGGCAGGTTGCCGCGGTTTCCGTTACAATCTTGGTTTTCATCAGGGATTTGACTAAACTTAACATTTTACCTCCCCTAAACACCTGAACCTTAAGTGCCAAAATAGGCGAAAATAGCGTTTACTCCCCGAAGAGGCTACCGCCCTCCAAAAGCATTCGTTCTCAGGCTAACGATCCAGACAGGAATAACACAACTCGAAACTTTTATTGATTAAAGGAAAATCCGGAATAATATTCCCGGGTACAGCTAAAGGCAAAACCGGCCAGTTACAGTGCGAGGCAGAACGAACCATATATCGGTAAACAGTCTGGTTGGGTCCGCTCATAACCCAGTGTACATTAGCCCCCCGGGCGGATTCCGTACAGCCAATAGCGGTTTGATAAGGAGCTACGGCTGGTATTGCTGCCATCAGTTCTCCCGAGGGCAGTGCGGCAAAGGCTTGCTGCAGGATGGAAAAAGATTGTTCACTTTCCTCAATTCTTTGCTTCAGGCGGCAAAGAACATCCCCTTCTTTTTGAACCGGTATCTTAAACTTAACTTCCCGATAAGCGGCATAAGGCAAATCCCTTCGCAAATCCCGGTCAATTGCCGAGGCCCGGGCCGCCGGACCAACTGCCCCCAAGTTTTCGGCTGCCGATTTCCCTAGAATGCCGGTGGTCTG
>CAZKWP010000002.1:3312-57308 GCA_964556555.1 uncultured Syntrophomonadaceae bacterium | reverse complement strand
GGATTATGGTAATACCTTTAACCGAGCGCAATTTAGCCATTCTTGCCAAACATGTCGCCTCGGTTCCTTGGTCCAATTAGCGTCTCCGCATGAGAAGCCAGGTTTAAAGCGTATAGTTGGAATTCGGAAATAAACTAGGTCGTTGATTACAACGGCCTAATTTATTATAAATTTTTGGATGTTTATATTTAAATTCTTTCTATTTAAAACTTGCTTTAGATGTTTAAATTTCCAGAGTGCCTAAGGCCGCTTCCATTCGCTTCAGGGCTTCTTGAATGCGTGTCACTTCCTGGGCCAGGGCGATAAGGAAATAACCGTTGGAAAAGCGATAAATCCCTTTTGCATTAATTTATCTAGAATACATTGACACATTGTTCGGCATTAATTATATTATATATAAGTTACGTTATGCCATGTAATATATCGTTTAGTATATTAATTCGCTCAAACTTTGCAACTATGTGTTATTTTATGATGATTTATGTAATGTTTGTAGTGGCTATGTTAATTTTGGTTCAAATAAAATAAAAATGTTTCTGATAGAACTGATTTATGTAATTTTGTGCTCACTGGATTATGTTTTGTAAGCATATAAGACTGATTCAAAGTTAATTGGGGAGAAGGGATATAAGTTTTGCCGTCATTAATCAGGGGATGCCCGCATATCCGCAATTACGGTTGCAATAGTTGGCACCCTTTTAGTTTTATCTGTCAGAAAATTCAGCGTCTGCCTGACGTTGTGAAATAACCCGGAGAAAGAGATCAAGGGATAAAGAGAGAGGGGGGAAAATGGAATTTAACTAATGAATCACCTGATAAAAATAGTGAGGAGTGGATTAAAATTTTGCTTAGAAACGGAAACTTAAAAAAATACATAAGCAGTATAGTTTTGATCATGTTTATGCTGAGTTTTATGCTGGTTCAAGCCCCGGCGGCACAAGCCAAAACTTTGCAGACACCGATACCCGATCCAGCAAACGATGTCGTGGTGTTAAATGTAGAGATAGGCGGGCAAACCCTGCCGTATACCTGGGGGGATATTACCGGAGCGACGGGGTATAAGTTTGCGGGGCAGGCGACATCTGATATTTATACCGAAAATGATGAAGGCTTGCACGAAACCTGCTGCGGAATAAAATTGGCCGACCTTTTAGCGGATGCAGAAGACACGCTCGACCTAACCTTAGCGGATGATTATCAGATAAAAGCGGTTTGCAGTGATGCCTATACCAACGCTCCCTTTACGGTTGCTGAGGCGAAGGATTACGCAGCCAATCATTACCTGTTGACCCATAAAGTAAACGATACCTCGGAACCATCTGTCGGATACAAAGATACTGACCCGTCGGTGACCTATCCGGCCACTTATTGTCGGATAGCGAGAAACCGGGGCGGGGATTTTTCCATAGACAGATTCGGCAATACCACCTATATGCGCTTGATCAGCTCCTTGCAGATAATCCAGTCAGACGGTTCGGCGGTGGAGCTTATTGATAATGGCGCCGGGTTAGACCTGCTCGTTCCTGATCAGACCGGATTAGTGATCGGTGGAACCGGAATAACCAATGGAGCGGGATTGCGGAACAGCTTTGTTTACCTCAGCCAGGATCAGGTTGATTCGATCAAAGCGAATAAAAGCGTAGACGGTCTGGGCTTGGGCGATTCGTGGACGAGTACCCCGATGCTTTACTCATCCTATGATAACCATGGTACGCCCGAATATGTATATCGATTGGCGGAAGGAATCAATTTAAAGACGGTCCTGACCGCCTTGGGTGCAGATGTGAACAGTGCACCGGTGGCGATTGAGGCGACAGCAACCGATGGTTACACCGCTATAGTCAGTGATGCTTTCAGCCATACCGTGAGCCGCAATTACATTGCTCCGGATGGGACCGTAGGCCCAGTGGTTGATCCGATTTTAATTTTTTATGACGATAAAGTAACCACCTCAACCCCTGATTCCAGTTTAGAAGTTCCAACCGTAACCGAAGCAATAGCCGATGCCAATCCTTTATTTGCGTATGGGCAAACGGAACCGACCGAAGAAACCAATTGCAAATTTGTTAAAAACACGAACAAAATCAGAGCTGGGAAGGTTGACCCCGCCTTTATAATTACCCAGGACAGCAATACAAAATCTATCTCTTTGTCGGATATCGCTCTGATCGGCATTTATGAAACCTCGTATTCCTGGAATAACGGCGGCACCCTGGTTGCCCAGAGCGTTACCGGCGTTCCGTTGAGCGTTTTATTGACAGAACTTGGTGTCACGGTTCCCAGCAATGAAGATTTGATCATTAAGGTTAATGACGGCAGCGGAACGGTTGCTTCGAGCCGCAGCATCAGTTCCAGCGAAATAAGCAGATGCTTTGTGGCGTTTGACGCTTTTGCAGACAGCGAGCGCAGCGAACGGGTTTCGGGCAGTCTGACCCCCTTAAGGATATACTGCCCCGGGCAAACCGAGGATAGGGTATTAATTGAAAATGTGGTGGGTGCTTCAGTTAACGAGGTAAGCCAGACCTATACGGTAAGCTTTGAAGAAAACGGCGGCACTGCGGTTGCCAGCATAACTGGGGTATCTGGCGCAACGATAGACACAGCGCCAGTGACCACCAAGGAAGGCTCTGAACTTGAAGGCTGGTACACCGATGCGGGACTGACCAACCAAGTTGTCTTCCCGTACACAATTGTCGATGATGTTAAGTTTTATGCAAAATGGACAGCCGAAAGTATCGTGGGTGACCGGGAACCAGGAGGAGATATCAATAATTCCGTATTTTATATTGCCTTAAAGGACGCTTCCGGCGAGACAAAATACTATTATTATACGAAAGCGGAATTGGAGACCTACGAAACCCAAGAGGCTTACACGTATGATGACCACAGCGTCATTAAAACGGTTACCTGTAAAGGAGCCTTATTAACCGATTTGCTTAATGATTTAAAAGGCGTGTCGATTACGGAGGATATGGTAGTCCAGTATTCCGAGGAAGACGGTTATCATGCGGACGCCGCAACGGCCGTCATTGACTCAAATTATAAAGACACCATTGAAAGCTTAACCAAATCAACAATTGGCGGCAGCGGAAGCACCAAAAATCCGCTGCGTCCGATCGTTACGTATGCAATTCACGAAGAGTACGCAAACCCTGATGCGTACAATGTAAACGACCCGGCCGGGGTATTTAAGGATGCCGATAATAATTCCGGCTATTTAAGAGTATACAGAGATACCGGCGGCGCCAATTCTGCAGTTATGAAGTATATGATGGGCGTTGTAATCAGCCCGGATGGTGCGCTGTTATCCGGCAAAAACGGTTGTGTTGTAACCTCGGTCAGTGACAAGAATCCAACCTTAAAAGTCAGAAACGACTTAACCCTTAAAGGTTTGCTTCCAGGCATGCAGTACGCGGTCAAAGCACCGGCAGTCACCAATGCCGCTTTAGCGGCCGGACAGACCAGTCCGGTACTGATTACCGTGGGCAGCGGAGCGCCGGCAGAACAGGTCATAACTTTCCAATACACCGAGGACACCTATTTTTATGTAAAGAATGCCATAAGCAAAACCACGACAAATTACACCTATACTGATTTAATGGCCATGAGCGAACAGGTGCCTGACGCCAACGCTAATACCCCTCCATACGGTTATTCAAGACCGATGTACTACCGATATAACGGGGTATGGCTAAGTGATTTGGTCAGCGGCCTAAGCGGCAAATATACGATTAAGCTGGTAGCCAACGATGGGACCAAGACAGATATAACGAAAAACATAGCTGATTATTTTGCCGCTTACAATAACACCCAATCCAAGACCAGTACCAATATACCAGAAGGTAAACGGGTGACCGTAACCTACAACGACGCCAAAATTATTATTCCCGGCACCGGGGAAAATATAACCGGGTCTGCTGCCACGGACTATACCCCGGCCGGCAAAGACGTTGACGTCTTAGTGGCGGCAGCGGAAGGTCTGGAAATAGTCTCGTCCGGTGGGGGAGGCGGAGGAGGTGGCGGTTCGTCCAGCTCCGGCAGCAGCAAGGATAAGGACGTTGAGCCGACTGAGCCAGCCGAGCCAACTGAACCAACCGAGCCAGCCCAACCGACTCAGCCGAGTCAGTTAAACGACATTAAGGGTCACTGGGCTGAGGCGAGCATTAAAAACCTGGTAGCCGCAGGAGCCATCACCGGTTATCCAGATGGCAGCTTCAAAGCAGACAACACGATTACCAGAGCTGAATTTGCGACGGTACTGGTCAAAGCCTATAAACTGACCGCAACGGACGGTAAGATTTTTGCGGACACGGGCAGCCACTGGGCCAGGGAAGCGATTGCCACCGCTGCTGCCAATGGCATTATAACCGGATACAGCGACACGGCGTTTGGCCCGGATGACCCGATTACCCGGGAACAAATGGCCTTGATGATCGTGCGGGCAGAAAAAATAGCAGCCCAATCCGGTGAATTGCATTTTACCGACACCAGCAGCATTGCAACCTGGGCGCGGGATGCGGCAGCGAGTGCCGTTGCGGCTAAACTGATGTCGGGTTATCCGGATCAGACCTTCAGACCCCAGGCGAACGCGACCAGAGCGGAAGCGGTATCCGTGATCGCCAGAGCTTTGGGACAACAATAGTATTAAGGTAGAATCCGTTTTCTTGCGTCCTCCTGGCCTTTTTTAAGGTCAGGAGGACGTTTGAGAAGCGGAATTAATTTTGTTTTAGCGAAGAAACATGGGGAGGGGCCAATATGCTGAGAAGAAATAACGTATTTAAAATGCTTTTGCTGCTTAGTCTGCTCATGGTCATGGTGGCCTTACCCGGGAACGGGCTTTTTGGAGAGACAAGCGGCCAAGAAATTAGTCAGACGCTGAATAATGAGCCCCGGCATGGCAGTTATCCCGCCGATTCAGATTACGGCAAGCCGGAATACCGGTATGACACGCTTACGCTAAGCGGTTCAGGAATGCAACAGGGAGAAAAGATTTATGCGGTAAAAGACCTGGAGAACCTCTATGCGGACCCAGTGTTTGGCTGTGATGTAAGCTACAGCATTACTGGCAGTGAAGGGAAATATAAATCATATACCTTGAGCGGAGTGCGTCTCTACGAATTGCTGGTGCAGGGAGGCCTGGATCCTGACTTGCCAGACAGCACGGAAGTTAAAATTATGGCCAAGGATGGCTACAATTCCCTGCATACGCTGGGCGCTATTCGCCATACCGAACAATACCACTACTATAATGAAGCGGGAGAATCCCAGGCGGACAATCTGCCGGTCATGGTGGCTTTTGCCTCTAACGGCTATCCCCTGGTGGGGCCGATTGGTTTTCAAGACTGGTTTGATACCAGTATTCCAGGATTGATTGAAGAACATGCCAATGGCGGCGGCCCGCTAAAAATCACGTTTGGTCAGACTGCGCCCGGTAGCAACAATGCCCAGTACAACAGTAAATTGCTGACCAAGATCGTTGTGGGCGATGATGTTAAGAGTACTCAGCATGACCGTGCTCCCTACAGCCAGTATGCGGAAAATCAGCTGTTGATCCAGCTGATAGATTCGTCTACTTCCGAATTGGTGAACAGTGAAACATATACGGTCAATGAAGTTGAAGCAATGGTCAATGCCAGGCAGGCCGCCCTGACGCGCAATTATTACCCCGATCCGGCTGCCAATTATTATGAAGGCATTGATATTTATTATTTACTGGCGGAGAAATTCGGGTTAACCGGCAACGAAGGCGAGTTCAGTATTGTAGAGGCTGACGGGCAGGAATCGAGCCGCCTCAATCTGGATTATATATTAAATCCCAGTAAAGATTATTCAGCTTACTATACAACCAAAGAGGGCCTGCAGCTTAGCTGGGTAAAACCGGTTTTGGCTTATGCGCAAAATGGAGAACCCCTGCAGGAAAATGGTCCGCTGCTGGCTGCCCTGCCCCAGCATGAAACCTACTTGTCATCGGGTTTGGTGCAGAAATGCACCGGCATAAATGTTTACATTGTATCGGATACCTGTAAGCATACGACTGAACCCTTTTCCCAATGGAAAAACAATCAGATCACCTTTACCGGTGACGGCTTAAATGTAACCCAGGATTTTACCGTTGAAAATCTGGAACAGTTCCTGGAACTGATAAAAGAGGATAGTTACACAGTTGGCACGGAAACGGCAGTTTACCGTGGAATCAATCTTTACAGTTTGCTGACTAGTGATAAATTAGGCCTGAAGCTGGAAACGGAGCGGATCGAAGTCTCTGCGCAGGATGGAAGCGCGGTCAGTTTTACGTTGGACGAACTGCAAAGCAGCGATCTGAAAGTAATGCTGGTTTATGGGAAGAATGGTAAACCATTGGTGCCTTCGGAACAGGACCAAGGCTACGCGGCGAGTTCTGCCAATAGCGGAGGGCCGCTGTATCTGGTGGTAAATGGAGACGCGGCGCGTTGTCTTGATCAGGTTGTCCAAGTGAAGGTAACCGCTCAGGCGACCAGGAGCTGGAAACATGACCGGGAAGCCCCGTACGCTTCTTATTTGGATACAACTTTTCTGCGAATCTGCGGCAGTGCGTTTAAACAGCCAGCCGTATATTCCCTGCGCAAGTTAGAAGCGATGGAGGCCGGGATTGTCCGAGAGTATCTGGCGGCTTCAGAAGTGATGGGCTATTACGAGGGCCTAAACCTTAAATATCTATTGCAGGCAGCCGGAATCGACGATCTGCCGGCCAAAATAACGGTATGCAGCCCTAATGTTGACGGATCCGTATTTGCCAAACAATTATCGGTTGACGATGTGTGGTCCGGGATCAGCAGCACCACGCAGAACGGAGCGATCAAACCAGTAGTTTTGGCCTATGCCAAGGATGGATATCCTTTGGTGAACAGTCTTGAGCCGGCAGATGGTTACGCGGCGGAAGCGGACAACGGTTACGGCCCTCTGCGGCTGATCGTGGAGAACGCCAAACCGCTCTGTGTCAAATATGTTGCCGGGATTGTGGTTGGCGACGGGGACCCGGCAGCCTATACCGTGAATTATTTGGACCAGGCCAGTGGAGAGGCGATAGCCGCGGCTAAAGTCAGTGTGGGAATTGATGGGGAAATTATTGCGGCAGCCAATGAAGAAATCCAGGTTGCCGGCTATGCATATAGCCGGGCGGAGAATGACAGCCTTAGTCTGAGCGCCGGTGCCTCGGAAAATAACGTAATAAATCTATACTATGAAAAAGAGGATGAACCGACTGGGATCATTGATGTTGGACTGGTGATCTCCGGCACCGGTATTCCTAAGCTGATGTATTTTACGGTGGATGAACTGGAAAGTATTGCTGCCGGTGAGCAGGCGAAGATTGAGCGTGAATTCAGAACTTATTCCGTTTTAGCCCGAGGGGGGATTAAGACCATGATCAGCGCCCAGGGCCTGGATCTGGGAGCGCTGCTGCAGCAGGCGGGAGTTGGAACCGACCGCTGCCTGGTTAAGACAATCAGTTCGGACACGAACCGGGTAGATCTTACTTACGACGGATCCAGCAAAAGTTTTGAACCGCAGCGATACTACTTTGCTGACCTGCTGCCGGGTGATAATGGGGAAAGCGGTCCGATTGATCCCATCCTGGCCCTGTATCGGGCGGAGAGTAATGAAGACGACAGCAACCCCCATCGGCCAACCCCGGATGAACTGACTGAGGTGGAGCAATTCCCCTTGCCGACCCTGATGTTAGGTCAGACGAGCCGGGAGGATTTTAATAACCAGTACAACAATAAGTACGTGCAGCAGATCGTCATCGGCGATAAAAATGCGCCCATATTCAGTATTTCCGGAAGTGGATTGGCTAAAAAATTGGCTTATAATCTCCCCGACCTTCTGTTGAAGGGAATGGAAAAGCTTAATCAGCAAGGGGATACCGGGGAGGGGATATCCCTGGGCCGTCTTCTAAACGATTTCGAAGGCCTGGATGATAACGATCCGGTTAGTTTTGTTACTGCCCCGGCGGGTGGAGTCACGCTTTATTATGTGGCCGGCAAGCTTGAAAATGTAACGGAGCTGCTTATCGGCGGCCAACTGGAAAAGACCCTTCGCTTGGGAGACTTGAAGGATCAGGACGAGAAGTACTTTCTGGCTTACGATGTAACGGAAAAAACGGATGCTCCCGGTGGATCTGGCGGCGGTGGAGGCGGCGGACTTGGGTTACGGCCATTTTATAGGACTGACGCAGCGGTGACGACCCAAAACGCGGCGGATTTATCGGCTTTACCAAATCAGCCGAGTATAGACATGGAGCTATACGCTAAAAAATCCACAGATGGAGCCGGGACAGAAAAGATTGAACTAAAGCCGGAAGCTAAGCAAGCGGCTTTGGCAGCGGAAAATGGTTCGGTATTGCTGTTTGGCGCTTCCGAAAAGGCGACGGCCGCTGTCCTGGAGATCAGCCGTGAGTTGCTGGCGCTGATGCAGGAAAAAGGGATGTATCTGCAGTTGAATATAGCCCAGGGGGCCTATGTGATTCCGGCGGAGGCCCTGGATCTGACGGGGCTGGCGGAAAAAGCCGGAAGTACTGATTTCCGGCTGCAGCTCAAAATGAGCACGGTGCTTGAAGAAGCGCAGAAGAATCAGTTGATGTCTTCCCTAACGGATGATTACAGTTTGCACAGTGTTCCAATGAGTACGGAAATTTTCTGCGTGACCGGGGAAAAACAAATCAAGATCAGTGAGTTTTCGTCCTATATATTTAGAGACCTGCCGCTGAATGCCAAGTTGATTCCGGCTCAGGGGACGGTCTTGTGCTGGGAGGAGAACGGCAACACCCCCCGGGTCGTGCCGGCCGTTTTTATTGAACGCAATGGTCAGACCTATGCCCGGGCCTACAGCTTGAGTAACAGCGTCTACGCCGTTGTTTCCGGCGGCAAAGCTTTTGCGGATATGCAGAGCCATTGGGCGAAAACGGAGGTAGAGATGCTGGCCTCCAAAATGATGCTGAATGGAAAAAGCGGCAGCGAATTTGAGCCGAACGGCCCGACAACCAGAGCTGAATTTGCGGCCATGCTGACCAGAGCGTTAGGTTTAACAGACCAAGCAGAGCCAGCAGTTCTTTTTAGCGACATCAGCGGAAAAGAGTGGTATGCGGGCAGTGTCGGCGCTGCGGCTCAGGGGAAAATCGTTAACGGTATGGCAGACGGCACCTTTAAACCGCAGCAAAACATCAGCCGGCAGGAAGCCGTAGTAATGCTGGTCAATGCCCTGCAGTTGACCGGGGTAAAAACCGAACTGGCTGCGGCAGAAAGGGACCAGATTCTATCCCGATTCAACGACCAGCCAGGGATCGCGGCCTGGGCTTCTCCAGCGGTGGCCGCGGCGGTGCAGGCCGGTATCATAAAGGGCCGGGCTGACGGGAGTTTCGCACCCCAGGATAAAACCAGCCGGGCTGAAGCTGCGGTCATGGTGGCTGCCTTACTGAGGACCGCTGGTTTTCTCGATGAGCGCAGTGCGGCAGCGGAAGAGAATACGGCAATCGTACCGGCTGAAAAATCCTCGCCCGGCAATAACTACGACCAGGAGGGCGAAGACGGGACTATCGTTTTCAAGGGTTCTGCTCTGACCCAAAAACGGGTCTATACCCTGGACGATTTGAAGGCTATGACCGACATTCAAGTAAGTGAATCCTATTATTCCCGAGGTAAAGCCAAAGCCGGCTGGGCAGCACAGCAGCATGACCGGTTTACCGGGGTGTCACTTTATAAGCTGCTGCTGGATGAAATAGGTCTGAAAAACTATCCTGACCAAATAAAGGTGGTTGCCAGTGACGGGATGACCAAAGTTTATACTATGGAAGAAATTTCAGGTTTATATATAGACGAGACGAAGCCGCGCGCTGAGCTGGAAATGATTATTGCCTGGGCGCAGAATAATCAGGAGTATAAGTACACGTCAAAACAGCCGTTTCGGCTAGTAATGGGGCAAAAATATGAAGGGGATTTCAACCGGCAAAACTGGGTTAACTCTGTGCAGGAAATTGTGGTAGATTAGCCGTACGCCGCGCAGACGAATCTGGATAGGCAGACATGTTTTTGGAAGAATGGCTGCTTATGTTTGGGCAAAAGGGAGGGAATGCAGTGCGGTTTAAAGCCGGAGTATGGCTTTTGCTATTTATCATGCTTTTGAGCATCGGGGGCTGCAGTAAGCCAGGTGACCAAAATACCGAACTATCAGGGCCTGAGACCAGCCTGGTTCAGGTCCCGGGAGAAGTTCCAGAGACTGAAGATTCTGTGTCAAACATGCCGGAAGAAAAGCCGGCTGGCGCTGATCAGGTAATTGGCGGGGGTAAGATTAATGAGGGTTTGGCCAATGATGATAAGGCCGGGGTTAACACTAATGAGGATAAAGCTGAGGTTAAGGACAGTGAGGATAAAAATTCAGCGGGCAGCGCTGGTGCGGGGGATGCTGCAGCCAAAGGAAAGACTGGTGCTGCATCGGCAAACCGACAAGCGGACCCGGCGAAAATCAGAATCACCGGGGCTGGGGTTAAAACCAGCCAGGAGTATTCCCTTAATGAATTAAAGCAAATGAAAAACCTCACGGTAACAGCCAAGTATTTTTCCCGCGGAGCAGAAAAGCCCGGCTGGGCCAAAGCCAGCCACAATGATTTTACCGGGGTGCTTTTATACGAGTTGTTGGCGGATAAGGTGGGTCTTAAGGATTCGGCCAGCCAGGTAAGGGTTATCGCTGAAGACGGTTATGTTCAGGTTTTTAGCCCTAAAGACCTGAAGGCCGACTATCTTGATGAAACCGACAGCAGCAAAAAGCTGCGCATGATCATCGCCTGGTCCCAGGACGGCCAGGAATACGAAGCCAGCCAAGGAGCTCCCTTCCGCCTGGTTATGGGTCAACAGTTTGCCGGAGAGTATAATCGGCTTAAATGGGTATCCCTGATCTCAAGGATTGTGGTTGAATAGCCAACCCGGTTTAAGACGATAAGCGGAGGAGGGCGAGCTATGCTGCAAAAAATGATGCGCCGTTTTTCCACGTATGACCTGGTACTGATTGCCGTAATGGCTGCTCTGGGGGTCGCCACCAAACCAATTATCGTGCCGCTGGCCCACCTGATTACCGGCCCCCTGTTTATCCCAGGGGGTTCGCTGGCCGGGGGCTTTTACATGTTCTGGCTGGTAGTGGGGTTAGGTCTGGTCCGTAAATATGGTGCGGCGATCCTGATTGGTCTGGTACAGGCTTTGATGGTTATTGGGACCGGGGTAATCGGTTCACACGGACTAATGTCCCTGCTGAGCTATACGTTGCCGGGCGTGGCGGTTGACGCCGGGCTTTTCTTAATCGGCAGACATAAGGCCTGCTGCCTGATTTGTTGTTTTATCGGGGGGATGCTGGCCAACGTGGCCGGTACTTTGACAGTAAATCTGATTTTCTTCCAGCTGCCGGTGCTTCCCTTGCTGTTATCAGTCTGTGCGGCTGCTTTTTCAGGAGGTCTGGGGGGCATTCTGGCCTGGCAGGTTTTACAGGCTTTACGCAAGTATAAAATTGGAGTTAATTTTGACTCCGGCAATCAGCCTGGGAAGCAGGACCAGGAAGTTGAGTTCGGGAAGTAGAGCCCGGGAGGAGGAGCTCTGGAAGGAAAACGACTGCGTAAAGGGGGGGTGAGCCGGCAATGAGTGAGATTGCTCGCCAACAAAGGAATAAAAATAAAAAAATATATGGGGTTATCGCAATTGTTCTCTTAATTTTGGCAGTCGGAATCCTGTTTCTGGCTTTTCTGAATCGTCCCCAGGAGTCGATTAGATCGGGAATGATCGGCATTAAAAGCCAGGGAGAGGTTATCGCGGTGTTGACCTTACATGATATCCAGGCTCTGCCCAAAGTGGAGAAAAAGGTGACCATCCATTCGGCCAGTGAGGGTAAATCTACGGAGGTCTGGGGAGGAGCGTCGATGAGGGATGTGCTGGATCTGGCTGATCCAAAGCTGCTGCAGAATGCGGAACAGGTGCTGGCGCGGGCGGAGGATGGATTTACTTCGGCTTTGACCCCAAAGGAAATCATCGCTTCCGATGCGGTGCTGATTGCTTATGAGCGGAACGGCGAATTATTGAAAAGCAAGGCCGAGGGCGGACTGGGACCCTTTAGACTGATCCTGGCGGCAGATCCCTTTGGCAACCGGATGACTAAATATCTTAACGAACTGGAGATTAAGTAATGCTGGCGGTGAAGGCAGAAGACTTAGGTTACGTCTATCCAGGCGGTCAGCCCGCGTTGCCCGCATTAAAAGGGATTAATTTTTCTATAGAGGCCGGTGAAACTGTGGGGATAATCGGTCTCAGCGGCTGTGGCAAAACGACACTGTGCCGGTGTCTCTGCGGGATCGCGCCGCATGTGCTGGGCGGGAATATGAAGGGACGGGTTTTGATTCAGGGCCGGGAGACGACCGCGTACAAACTGCCCCAACTGGCCGGGGAAATAGGGCTGGTTTTTCAGGATCCGGATGTTCAGCTGGTGACCACTACGGTGGAGGATGAAATTGCCTTTGCCCCGGAAAATCTTTGCCGGCCGCCACAGGAGATAAGGGAAAGCGTCGAAGGGATTCTTAATCTGCTGGGCCTCAATCATTTGCGCTTTAAAAATCCAACCGTACTTTCCGGGGGGCAAAAAAAGCTGCTGTCACTCGGTGCAGTTTTGGCCCTTAAGCCCTCGATCCTGGTTTTGGATGAGCCGATGGCCCAGCTGGATGAAAAAGGACGGCGTCTCGTGCGCGAGATCCTGTTTTCTTTGCGTAAAGAGGGGAAAACGCTGATTATCGTTGAGCATGATGTGGAGAACGTTGATTTTGCGGACATATTTATGGTTATGGAAAAGGGTGAAATGATCCGCCTGGACAGTCCGGCGGCGGTGCTGGCAGATACGAAATTTTTGCAGCGGCACCGATTGTATCTTGGCTGATTTTTTAGGAAGCCAGCGGATAAAAACCGCGCTTGTCAGTTGACCGTCAGCTGATTGGAATGGCTTACGCTTTAATGCCCAAGGAGCCAGCGGATAAATGCCGCGCCTGGCAGGTGGCCGCTGCCTCCGGCAACAGTATCGATAAGTCAGGAAACTCCGGCTATTAGCTGGCGTTTTCCCTTATTAACAATTCGGGGTACCAGAGTGTAAGGTGGGAGGGTGTAAGATGTTTCGCGGTTTAAAAACCATTGCCATCATCCTGATGATTGTTTTTATATTTTCGTTAAACCCTGCTTATGGATCGGGCAGTGGACGTTTTGTCCCGTACTGTATCAGTGTTACTTTTAACGGTGATGGGCAAAGCAGCCGAGGTTTTACCTGGTATACGGACGCGCAATGCGCCAGCGATCTGCTCCTGGCCGAAGAAGACATAGCCGAAGATAAGATAATCGAGGTAAATATAAACGAGGCAAATGTTATTAGCAAGGCCAGGCTTTATCAGGGAAAAAGCGCTGCGGTAAAACGGTATACCGGCAGAAAACCGCTCGTAAAGCAGGTTGTCGTACATCGTTTAACCCTTGCGGATCTTAAGGCCGATACCACTTATGCCTATAAAGTAGGCGATGCTGAACGGGGGGTCTGGAGCGCAAAGGGGACCTTTCATACCGCTCCCCCGGAGGCGGACTTCGATTTTGTTATTCTGGCGGACAGCCAGGGAGTAGATGAGCCGGATTATAGGCTGAGCGCGCAGACGCTGCGTATGGCAATGCAAACCGTACCAGAGGCCGATTTCCTGATTTATCTGGGGGATTTTGTCCAAAGCTACAGCAGCGAAGGCAGCTTTGAGAATTTTGCGGAGTGGCAGAATTTTTTTGCGGCTGCCCAAACGGAACTAATGAATACCACCATTCTACCGGTTGCGGGAAATCATGATCAGACCCGGGAGGTTTTTAGCAGCCATTTTGCCTTGGACAAACTGACGCCAGTCGGCGCCGATACAGATACGGGAGCTTATTATGCCGTAAATTACGGGAATACCTGTTTCCTCGTGTTGAACACGAATGAAGGCTACCAGAATGGCGATGGAAAAATAAGCGGGCGGCAAGTTGAATGGTTGAAAAACACCGCGGCTCTGGCTGACCGGCAGGGGATAGAATGGAAAATACTGCTGATGCACCGAGGCATTTACAGCTTTGGACGACATATGGACAGTGAAGACATCATTGCCCTGCGCGCTCAGTTAGCGCCGCTTATCAGCGATCTGGGCATTGATCTCGTTTTACAGGGCCATGACCATGTTTACATGCGTTCGGCGGTGCTGGCAAAATCAGCAGCCGGGATGGTAGTCCCGCTGCCTGAAAAGCCTAAGCGCAGCATCGAGAATTTTGCGGGCGAAAAAATTGATTTTACGGTGAATCCGCCCGGTACGACCTATATAATCCCCAACGTTAGCGGCAGCCAGTTTGGGTCGCGAAAAATATCCAGTACGGTCCAGGTTTATCCGGAAGCGGTCTATGAGCCGGACGACAACGATGAACCGGTTTTTGCCGGAATTAAAATTGAGGGGAATCGACTTGTGTACCAGGCATACGCCTATGACCGGGAAGGCGATGGACTGGTGAAGGAAATCGATCGTTACGCGATTTTAAAGGAGCAAAAACCGATGTCTAGCCGCCAAATTTGTCAATAAGTCCCAATGCTGGTATGCTGGCAGCCGCCAATTAATCAACCGGGAAGAAGTGGGAAATATGTTCTTGGAGACGGAAAATCTCGGTTATACCTACCCGGGGAACCGACAAGCGGTAATGCAGAAGATAAATCTATGTTTTAAGCCCGGAGAAATCGTCGCCCTAGTTGGAGACAATGGCTGCGGCAAGACGACCCTGACTAAGCTTTTGGTGGGCATCTTAAGGCCCAGCACGGGGTGTGTCTGCCTGGGCGGAAACGATATCCGTAAAATGAGTCTGGCGGAAATTGGCCGCCAGATCGGCTATGTTTTTCAAAACCCTTCGCAGCAGCTTTTTTGTACGAGCGTTGAGAATGAAGTTGCGTATGGACTGACCAATATGGGATTGAGCCAGGAAGAAATAGAGAGTCGGATAAATTATTACCTGGATTACTTTGAACTGTCCGGCTATCGCAAAAATTTCCCCCAGAACCTGAGCCAGGGAGAAAAACAGCGCTTGATGCTTGCTGCAATTTTGGCTGCGCACCCGCGTTATGTAATTTTGGATGAACCTACTGCCGGCTTAGATCCCTATCGGCGCGAGCTTTTGGGAGATTATCTGCTGAGGATTAAAGCAGACGGGTACGGAGTGATTTTCGTAAGCCATCAGACTAAATTTATTGAAACCTATGCAGATTGGGTCATCCGTCTGGAGGATGGCCGGGCAATCGAGGATCAAAGGGGGAGAAAGCGGTGCGAGACCTTGATCTCCGCAGTAAACTGCTGATGGTCATCTGTATTTCTGCGCTGGCCGTGGTATATCAGAAGCCGCTCTGGCTGGTGTTTTTGCTTCTGTTCAGTATCCTGATGCTGTATTTGGTGGGCTCGGACCTAAAAAGGGCCAGCCAGACTCTGCGCAAAATACTGCCCCTGCTGGCAGTGCTTTTTTTGGTGCAGTGTATATTTACAAGAGCGGGAGTGCCATTGCTGACCGTATACGGGATCAAAATAATTACCGACGTGGGATTGAACATGGGGCTGGCGGTAATGTTGCGGGTTATAATAATTATCATTTCAGCCATGGTTCTGCTCAGCAGCCAGGAACGGGATTTTTTGCTGGCCCTGGTGCAATGGAGGATTCCTTATGAAATAGCTTTCATGGTTATGGTTGGCCTGCATTTTTTGCCTCTTTTACGGGAAGAGGCCCTGAATGTATATTATGCGGCGCAGATGCGGGGAACCGAGCTGCAAAAAATTTCTGTCGTTCAAAAACTGAAGCTCTATACGCTTATTATGCTGCCGATTATTTCCGGAGCAATCCACCGGGCCGAACAAATGGCTGTAGCCATGGAAGCGCGGGCTTTTCGGGCCTTGCCGCAGAGAACTTATATGCGAAAATTAAGATTAAAGAAACTAGATTACTGTTGGCAGACCGGGGTAGTGTTGGCCAGCGCAAGCCTGCTGTGGCTGTACATTATTTGATTGACCTTACTGAGAATTCGAAAGAACATAGAATGACGATCACCTTCTTTACAAAACTGTTGAAGTTTCCGGTCCATATTGCCTAAAATGACGTAAAGTGCCCGGTTTTACGTTGACAATAAATCTATGAAACATGAAACAGCGGGAATATTCGAAATCAAAGGAGATCTGTATGCAGATGCATATTTTTCTAACTGGTGAAATACAAGTTGGGAAAAGCACGGTAATTGCCAAAACTCTTTCTCTGTTGAAGATAACCATCGGAGGCTTTAAAACCTACTTCGGCCCGGACCGAGACGCACCCGATAGAATGCTGTATATGAATTCTTTCGCCAAGCCAAAGATTTTCCGGGAAGAAAATGCGGTTGCGCGTTTTGCCGGAGGACGTCCAACCCAGGTCTTTACGCAGAAGTTTGACATTTGCGGTGTTGAACTGATCAGGTCCGCCAGAACCAGTTCCGGCTTGATTTTGATGGATGAGTGCGGCGGCCTGGAGCGGGACGCCCTGGTTTTTCATCAGGAAGTTATCGATACGCTGAATGGCAGCACACCAGTTTTAGGGGTTGTAAAACTGGCCAGCAAAGGTTGGACTGATCGAATCAGAAATCATCCAAAAGTGGAGCTTCGCACGGTTACCCCGGAAAACCGGGATCTTCTGCCTCAAATATTAGCCCAGCAACTGGCTCAGAGACTCATTGGCATTTGACATTTAGACATTCCGGCAGCCTGAGAAAAGTATTTTTCGTTTACCGTCTTATTATTGTTAAAGATTACTGAACGAATTCATTGATTGTTGATGGAAAATCAAAGCCAGACTGTTGCTTGACAAATGCCTTTAACAGTCTGGCTATGACTTTGTTGGGTTATTTATAAGCTGAATTTTTCACCAACCCGTCAGGATCAACTAAACGATTCATTCCAGGCCATGCCGTTTAAATCATATCCTCCAAGATTTGTTGTGGCAGAAGCTACCGGACTATCGTCTGCGGCAGCTTGATTATGGGTGTGACGGGCAGCTGCGGAGTCAATTCCTTGAGGCTGGGCGGATCCAGCACCGGTAAGTCTTCCGGTTTCGTGATTTTCATTACCGGCGGCGGACCGGTGCGAACGGCGAGCCAGCCGTAGGTGCTGCCGCCCTGGGGTGTGCTGCCGGCCATTAGGCCTTTCTCCCAGGAGAAAATCAGACCGCTGAAGTTCTGCGGCTTGTTCTCGTCAAAAGCAATATCCATCATCAGACGCCGGCCTTCGGTGACGTAACCGTTGACTGGCAGGACCTTGCCATTGCTGGTCTTGTAGGAAGCTTTGATTTTGTTGGTGGTCGAATCCACACTGTAGATGGTTAACGTGCCTTTCCAGCCGTCGTGGTTCATTTGCCAGGTGCCGGAGTAATCCGTGGGTTTGATCCCGCTCTCCGCTGCCCCGGTCCCGTTCAGCCAGTCTTTTTTAGTGGCGTAGAACCCATAGGGCTGTCCGTCGCTGGCCATGCTTCCAGCCATTAAAGTGGGTTCCCAGCCGAATAGGTAACCATAGAATGGTTTGCCGCTGAGCTCGTGGTATTTCAGGTTGGGCTTGTCAAAGTCGATATAGAATTCGATGCGGTTGCCTTTGATGCTGCCATTGACGCGGTACGATTTAAACTCTTGGTCATAAAATGTGCCGATCCGCTGGTCGCTGCTGCCGAAGGCACTGTCGCGCGGCCAGTCGTTCTGGAAGAATCCAGGGATGTGGTAGATGTCCAGAATGCCTTTCCAGCCGTCATAATCGAGATTCCAGCGCCCTAAGAATCTTTGTTCCGGGCGGGTATATTGGGTGGGATTTTGGATGACGCCAGTAATATAGCCCGCCTCAAAGACATAACCGGAGGTGACCCAGTCGTAACTGAAGAGGGTGTAGCCGTTTTCCAGCGGATTGTCATTGCCCCAGGAATTCTTGACGATGAAGCACTCCCGGTCGTCATCGTAACCGACCATGAGCATGGCGTGGCCGCCGACTTCCTTGGTGCCTGGGTGCCAGATCGCGTCGTCCGGGCTGGGATCCGGAGTCATGATTGCCGCGGAGAAGGCGATTTCGAAACCGGCCGCCAGCACCGACCGATAATAATCGAGGTTCTTACGATTTTCCCAGGGGATGAAGGCAAAGCTGGTGATGCCATAAGTAGCTCCATTCAGGGCGGACTGCGGGAAATCGCTCTCCTGGAAATTGGTATTGCCTACTTTATACTGGGAAAGCCAGACGTCCGCTGGATCAAGGTAGGGGTCGTCGTCTTTTTCCCAGGTCGCTTCATAGCTCCCGCCACCGATGTAAGGCAGGAGTTTTTCTTCCGGTACCCCGTACAGTCTGGAAAACAAAGTCATGGCATAAAGGGTGCCGCTGTAACCCCAGCGGCCTACGGCATTCTCGTATTTAAAAGAGGAGTCTCGGGGAGCATCCTGCAAAAACACCAGCTTCTGCAAATAGTGGCCGTACTGTTCCGAGAGGTCGATGTTTTGGTATTTGACCGGGTCGAGGCGTTTGTAATAAGCTTCCATGGCCGCCAGCACAGCGTAAGTCACACAGGTGTTGCGGCCGTCCTGATCTTTGATGGAGGTCTGGTGCTGGCGCCAGTCTACCGTGGCTTTCGGGGGTACGATCTTCAGCCGTTCCGCTACAGCTGCGGGAGTAGGATAGTTCGGTTTGAAACTGACTGGGGCCTTGATGATTTCCGGTCCGATTGGCATTAAGGGAACCGTTTTGTTGTTTGACAGCAGGAGGGAGGGCTTTTTGGGGTCAAAATTTGGTGTTTCCAGTATGCGCAGCCGGTTTACACTGGGGGTGGTGACAGTGGGCAGCGTTGAAACCGACGGCACCAAAACAGACGGATTTGGGCTCTGCGTCCCGCCTGAGGTTCGAATACTTACCTGCCTTTTGGTTTCATCCCAGCCCACCTCAGATCCCAGTGCTTCACTCACGAAGCGTACCGGCACCAGGGTGCGGTTGTCGACAATGCTTGGCGGGACATCGATGGTTACCGGAACCCCGTTTTTCAGGGCCGAAACATTGCCGATCTGCAGCTGGATGGAGAGACTGCCTTTCTTGGCCTCGATGCTACGGTCGTCCGGATTCCAGATGACCTCCGCGCCCAGGGCTTCAAAGATGGCTCGCAGGGGCACCAAGGTGCGCCCGTTTTCGATGATGGGGCTGACGTCAGTTTGCAGCAGGGTCTGATCAATCATTACCGTGATGGGAGCGGGCGGTTCGGGTTGGGGATTTAAGGCGAAAGCTACGGGAGTGATGAAGGACAAAATAAGGACGGTGACGACGCAGACAAGCGAGAATCCCTTTGGTTTCTTGAACATAGACATGCCTCCCTTTTTCAGATTTAGCCGAGCAGTTATTCTGCTATCAGTATAATGGATAATCTTGGCCATATAAATAGTTTTCTAGTCAAAGCAAGAGAATTGACATACCTTAAAGAAATTTAAATGCTCTCGACAAGCGGCCATTTTCAGCGGCGCTTAACGGGAGCATTTGTGGTCCATTTTTCAGTTCCTGACCCGACTGGTCAGACCAGAAGCAATAAACTAGAATGAGCAGCCGGAGGTGATAAAACAGCAGCCATTAAAATTCAAGTTTGCCCAAAGAGGTTTCCATCCGCTGCAGGGCTTCTTGGATGCGTTCCACTTCCTGGGTCAGGGCAATACGGAAATACCCGTCCGAGCGTTCACCGTAGCCCAAGCCGGGGGTAATTACCACACCCGCTTTATCTAAGACTAATTCGGCAAAAGTGGTTGAAGTAAAACCTTTAGGTACGGGCGCCCATACATAGATGGTGGCCGGCGGGGGAGTTATTTTCCAGCCCATTTTGCGGAGGCCGGCGATTACTGCGTCGCGCCGGGCTTGATATACCTGCCGCATTTCTTCGACACAATCCTGAGAAGCGGTCAAAGCGGTAATTGCTGCGTACTGCACCGCCTGGAACACGCCCGAGTCGACATTCGATTTAAAGCGGCCGAGTACGTCGATTACTTCCGGATTTCCTACAGCCCAGCCGACCCGCCAGCCGGTCATGTTGTAGGTTTTGGAAACTGAGTGGAATTCGATTCCCACCTCTTTGGCGCCTTCGGCCTGGAGGAAACTTAGGGGGGCTTTGCCGTCAAAGTAAACTTCGGTATAAGCCGCGTCGTGACAGACTAAGATGTCGTACTTGCGGGCAAAAGCTACCACTTCTTCGAAAAATTCCAGGGTAGCGGTGGCTCCTACCGGATTATTCGGGTAGTTGATAAACATCATTTTCGCTTCGCGGGCGATTTCCTCGGGAATGGCTTTCAGGTCCGGCAGATAGTTGTTTTCCGGAAGCAGCGGCATGGGATAGGAATTAGCGTTCGCCAGCATGGCTCCGATCGAGTAAACCGGGTACCCGGGATCGGGCACCAGGCACAGGTCGCCCGGATTCAGGTAACAGAAACTGATGTGAGCGATCCCTTCCTTGGAACCTAATAAGGAGACGACTTCGGTTTTAGGGTCCAGACTGACCCCAAAGCGGCCTAGGTACCAGTCGGCGACGGCCTGGCGATATTCTAACATCCCAACGGAAGAAGGGTATTGGTGGTTAGCCGGGTTTTGCGATTCTTCAATCAGCTTGGCAATGATATGGGGAGGGGTAGGACGATCCGGATCACCTATCCCTAAGCTGATGACATCTTTACCTTGCGCTTTCGCTTCCGCGATCAGTTTTTCAATTCGGGCAAATAAATAGGGTGGTAATTGCTGAATGGTTCTGGCAGCTTCCATTCTCTTATGTAACCTCCTTATTATCTATTAATTATAGGTTATTACCTATTAAATTAAAGGTTCGATATCTATTAATCAAAGGCTCGTAATGAAAGGTTCGGTATTTGTGTTGTTCTGGGTTTTCAGTTGATTTGTTTTATTTTTGGTTTATTGTTTGGCTCCCAGTTTAAGATGTTATATTTCTTTGGGTCTCGTTTAGTCCAGCCAGGTGCCGGTGAATACTTCCTCGGCCGGCCCGGTCATGTAAACGCGGCCGTTATCCGCCCACTCGATCTGCAGATCTCCGCCCGGCAGATGGACCGTAATCCGGCGATTGGTCAAATGGTTTAAAAAGCCAGCTACGCCAACGGCACAGGCGCCGGTTCCGCAGCCTAAGGTTTCAGCGGCCCCTCTTTCCCAAACCCGCATCCTTACTTCGTTGGGGTTTAAGACTTCCACAAATTCAACGTTGGTCTTTTTGGGGAACAGCGGATGGATTTCGAGTTTGGGGCCCCAATCGAAGAAGGGCACCTTATCGAGTTTGGACACAAAGGTGATGCAGTGCGGATTGCCCATGGAAACCGCGGTGATCATTAATTCCCCGCCCGAAAACTGCAGGGGATAGTTAACAATGTTTTCATTGATGACAGACATGGGGATCTGGACCGGATCCAGGATCGGTTCGCCCATATCGACTTTAACTCCGGCAAATTCGCCTTGGTCGTTGGTGACGATTTCGGGGATTCTTAAACCGGCCAAGGTTTCAACTTTAATTGAACGTCCAGTTACGAGGTTTCTTTGGTAAACGTAACGCGCTACGCAGCGAATGGCGTTGCCGCACATTTCGGCTTCACTGCCGTCTGGGTTAAAAATCCGCATTTTGAGGTCTGCCGTAGCGGACGGAAGCAACAGAACCAGTCCGTCGGCGCCAACTCCGAAATGCCGGTCGCACATCTTTTGGGATAATTGCGGCCAAGCCAAATCCGGCGCTCCGTTAAGGTAATCCATTAAGACAAAGTCATTGCCAATGCCGTGAACCTTTAGAAAATCCATGTTACGCTCCTTTCAAGGGGGCAGGAACTTGATTAAATCAATAATAAACTAAATAAATATCCTAAAAATTATAGCAAATTTTTGTTGGATAGTACAATGTTTTAGAAAGGCAAGAGTCTTGTGAGGGGCGTTTCAAGTAATTAAACCATTAAGCCCACGCATTATATAATCATCGTCATTAGATAATTACCTCCACCTGATAATGATGCTGCGAGTGCAGATTACGATCCAAAAGATTGAAAAATAATCTGGGTATTTAAAACCGCACAAATAAAATGCCTTATGCATATGATGAATCAACTGCCATAGTATTCTACCGCTTGGAAAAGGGGAGAAAGATAAAATAAAATAGGTATCTAAAATTAATTCCCTCTGTCCACTCAGTGGACAGAGGGAATTAATTTTAGGGTTAAAGTAGTTCTTCTTTATTTACTGATTAATGGCTCGTATGGCATCAGGGAAGCGGCCGCGAATAACTCTGAGTAAGCCTCCTCGCCGTGCTGGGTAAGGTCAAGACCATACTCCTCTTCTTCCGCGGTTACCCGAAGCGGCATGAAAACTTCGATTACCTTCAGGATGATATAAGTTCCCAACGCGGCATAAGCCATGGTGGCAATTATGGCGATTATTTGGGTTCCAAACAGGGAGGCGCCGCCAAACAACAGACCATTACTGCCGGCCGGATTGACCGCGGTTGAGGCAAAAACTCCAGTGGCCAGAGCCCCTAAAATCCCCCCGATTCCATGCACCCCAAAGGCGTCGAGGGAATCATCATACCCCAACTTCTTTTTAAGAATAGCCACTGCCAGGTAACATATAATCCCCGCGGTCAGACCAATCATAATCGAGGAGAGGGGGCCCACAAAACCGGCTCCAGGGGTAATCGCGACTAAGCCGGCTACAGCCCCAGTCGCTGCTCCGAGAGCAGTTGGTTTGCCGTGATGCAGCCATTCCGCGGCAACCCAGGAAAGTCCTGCGGCGGCGGCGGAAGAGTTCGTCGTCAGTAAGGCACTGGCTGCCAAACCATTAGCCGTAAGGGCACTTCCCGCGTTGAACCCAAACCAGCCAAACCAGAGCAGCCCCGCTCCCAGGATCGTCATGGGGATTTGGTGCGGCAATATGGCTTCGTGGCCAAATCCCTTCCGGTGGCCGAGCAGATATGCCACCATTAATCCGGAAATCCCCGAACTGATATGGACTACGGTACCGCCGGCAAAGTCGAGTGCCCCTAAATTTCTCAGCCATCCGCCATCCGCCCACACCCAGTGCGCCAGCGGATCATAGATCAGGGTGGTCCAAAGCAGCGTAAAGGCGATAAATGCAGGGAAACGCATCCTTTCGGCAAATGAGCCGGTTATCAAGGCTGGCGTAATGATGGCAAACATCAACTGAAACAAGACAAAAACCAGATGCGGGATGGATGCCGCATAAACGGGATTTGGCTCGGCTCCCACTCCCCTAAGCCCAATCCATTCCAGGGAACCGATCAGTCCCCCGTGGTCAGTGCCAAAGGCTAAGGTGTAGCCGATCAGTACCCATTGCACGGACACGATTCCAATAGTGATAAAGCTTTGCATCATCGTATTCAGCACATTTTTTTTTCGAACGATGCCCCCGTAGAAGAGAGCCAGACCCGGCGTCATGAGCATGACCAGGGCCGTACAAATGATCATATAAGCCGTATCGCCGGTATCGATCATTGGAGTATCGGCAGCCCAGGCCGCTCCCGGCAGTAAGATGTTTCCCAGAACCAGGATTACCAAAAGCGCAATTTTTTTCATGGCGATCATCCTTTCTTTATAAATAAAAATGAACATTGAACAAGGGATAACGTAAAAGCAGATTTCTTTTGCGAGAAACTTGATAAAACCTTGTTTGCATACACATCTTTATGCAAGAACAGCATCTCTTTGCAAACAACATCTCAAGATAAGTAAAGAGACGCCCTTTTTCGGAAGGCGTCTCTGCCCATTTGGCGGTACTTCGTCGTACCCTATCAGTTTAAATACGCGAGGTTGCTGCTATTGGTGCTGCTTAATACATTGCAGCTATCAGTTTTCTTTTCCTCATTATGCCTATAAAGCCCGGACCCCGGTTTCACCCGTTCTGATTCTAACCGCTTCCTCCAGCGGGTAGACAAATATCTTGCCATCTCCTACCGCACCGGTTCGGGCCGTATTGACGATGGTCTGCAGGATATTATCCACTGCCGGGTCATCGGTTACGATTTCTAATTTGATTTTCGGAATCAGCTTAACGTTATACTCGGTGCCCCGGTAAATTCCGGTGCGGCCTATCTGTTTACCGCAGCCGACGGACTTGGTTACGGTTAAACCCTGGATGCCGATTTGCCCTAAAGCCTGTTTAACCTCCTCCATTTTTTCCGGACGGATAATTGCCTCGATTTTTTTCATTCAATCAACCCCCTTAAATTTCCAATAAAAAAGGCGCTTTTAAGCTTTTTGCTTAATAGCGCCCTTGCCTTACGTCGTACAACGCTGTACATTTAAATTTCTAACCTAAGAGTAGCACGGGGCTGTCGGCACGTCAATACAAACGGGAAAAGAATCTTGTGTACATAATCAACGCAGCCGTTGGATTTAATTATCCGGATTTAATCATCAATCCATTAGGTAATAATCACCCGGTATTTTCGCAGCCAAATATCAATCTGGATAAAATAGGCCAGGAGCTGAGGGACATTCATCAGTTGGCCAAACCAGGGCAGGCTGGCATTCACTTGATCTGACTGGACAAAATCAGAAAGAGCGGTGCGGTCAATTAAAGGAAGCAGCGGGGAATTGGGGTCCTCCAGGATTCGCAGCATCCAAGCGCTCATCGCCGCTAAGTAGTCAGGGTTATGGGTCTTGGGGAAGGGACTTTTACGTCTGGTCAGCACGTCGTTTGGCAGCATACCGGCCAGCGCCCGGCGTAAGATGCCTTTTTCCATCTGGTTACAGTTTTTCATGGCCCAGGGGATATTCCAGACGTATTCCACCAAATGGTGATCGCAGAAAGGGACTCGAATCTCAAGACCAGTGGCCATGCTCATCCGGTCCTTTCGATCCAGCAGGGTCGGCATCCACCTGGTAAGGTTGAGGTAAAACATTTCCCGTATTCGGGCGTCATCCGGGGCTTCCCCGGGTAAGCGGGGCACTTCCTGCCGGGCTTGCTGATAACGTTCGGTCATGTATTCGCAGGGCCTGATTCGCTGAATCAGGTCCGGGGAGAGGAACTGCATCCGTTTAGGCAGATTTCTCGACCAAGGGAAAGTATCGGCTTCGACTTCGGCGGAGTTATTCGCCGGAAAAAACCAGGGATAACCCCCGAATACTTCGTCAGAGCATTCGCCTGACAGGCCGACGGTAGCTTCTTTTTTGATTTCTTTACAAAATAAATACAGGGCCGTGTCAACATCCGCCATTCCCGGGAGATCTCGGGCCTGCATCGCCGTTTCCAGGGCCCCGGTTAACTGTTCCGTATCAATGATCACCTCATGATGGCGGGTACCCAGAAAATTGGAGACCAGCTGAACCCAAGGGGCATCGGCGTTGGGCTGAAACTCATTAGGCCGAAAAAATTGTTCGTTATCAGCGTAGTCTAAAGAATAGGTTTCAATCGCCCCTCGGTTGGCCTGTTTATATTCGGCAGCGGCAAAGGCAGTGAGCGCGCTGGAATCCAGACCGCCGGACAGCAGCGTGCAAACTGGCACATCCGCAACCAACTGTCTGCTTACGGCATCCCGCAAAAGCTCCCGTACCTTTACCGCCGTTGTATCCAGGTTATCCGGGTGGGGTCGGCTTTCGAGGGACCAGTAACGGTGTTTTTGAAGCCCATTGGGGTTATAGATGAGATATTCACCCGGCAAGACTTCGTTAATCCCTTTGAAAATTCCCTGTCCCGGGGTACGGGCCGGACCCAGTACAAAAATTTCCGCCAGACCCTCGCCGGCAATCTCGGGCCTAACGGCCGGATGAGCCAGCAGCGCTTTGATCTCGGAACCAAAGAGAAAGGAACTTCCCCGTTGGGTGTAAAAAAGGGGTTTGACACCCAGTCGGTCCCGGGTCAAAAACAGGGTCTGCTTTGCCTCATTCCAAACCCCAAAGGCGAAAATGCCGTTCAAACGCTGCAGACAAGCGGGGCCCCATTCGATAAAGGCAGCCAGCAGGACTTCGGTGTCAGAATGACCTTTGAAGGTATGGCCGAGTTTTTCTAACGCCTGACGTAGTTCCGGGGTATTGTAAAGTTCCCCGTTGTAAGTGATCACGTAGGCGTTGTTTCCAAACTTACGGGTCATGGGCTGGCCTCCGCCCTCCGGGTCGACTACGACCAAACGACGGTGGCCCAAAGCCGCCCCCGATGACAGCCAGGTGCCGGTGGCATCCGGTCCGCGGCAGGACATGGTTTCGACCATCGCACTTAGGATAGGGTGTTTTTGGGTAAGATCCATTTCCTGATCAATCCAGCCAGCAATTCCACACATCAGATATCATCCTTCCTTCTTCCTTATAGTTGTTCCAACAGTTGTATTATTTCAGAGCAAAGATTTATTTTTCGGGGACCAAATTTTCTGGGGAATAAATTTTCCTAAAAATAAAAACGACGAATTCAGCCAATTAAAATCAGGCCAAAGACGCCGTTGTCTTTGATTTGATAATTTTTTATTTAAGCGTTTATTTAATATATGCTATGCAGTGATGCTTTGATTAGTACTTGGGCAGGGATATCTTGTATAATTACACTAGATCTGCGGTTTGCCTAATCTGTTTTTAACAATCAGGTCGGATTTGACCCGAGTTGTTTACATTTATAGGGGGTTTGAAGATGGTAAACGAAATAAACCAGATGATCGAATGGCTGAGACTTAAGGTGCGGGAAGCCAAAGTCCAGGGTTTGGTCTTAGGGGTTTCCGGCGGTATCGATTCCGCGGTCGCCGCCGCCCTGGCGGTACGGGCTTTTCCCAAGGAGTCTCTCGGTCTGATCCTGCCCTGCCACAGCAGCGGCGAAGATGTGGCGGATGCCCATTTAGTCTGTGACACCCTCGGGATTCGTAAGCTGGAGCTAAATCTGGATGAGCCGCACCAAAGCATCCTGCGCGAAGCCACCCAGGGACTGGGCGGCCTTTGCGCCCCGGCCGCCTTGAACCAGAACGCCCGGTTGACCGATGCCAACCTAAGGGCCCGGCTGCGGATGAGTACTCTCTATGCGGCGGCTAATTTTCTGCAGTACCTGGTGGTCGGCACCGACAATGCCGCGGAGGTTTACACGGGTTACTTCACCAAGTACGGCGACGGCGGGGTAGACTTGCTGCCGCTCAGCCAGTTTACCAAACGGGAGGTTCGCGACTTAGCCCGGGTTTTAGGTATCCCGGCCAAAATTATTGCCAAGGCCCCCTCGGCCGGCCTTTGGGTCGGCCAGACGGACGAAAAGGAGATGGGCGTAACCTATGCGGAGATTGACGACTTTCTGGAAGGCAAGCCAGTGTCGCCGGAAGCGCTCGAGCGGATCGATTATCTGCACCGGATCAGTGAACATAAGCGGTACCTGCCTCCCGTTTATGAGCGATCCAGCCGCCCAGGCAAACCGTAAACCCTGACCAGTATAAGTTTAGTATAAGGGCAGTATAAGTTTAGTATAAGGTAAGTTAAGGCATGAGTAATTTAGGAGGCTAATCGGTGTATTAAATTGAAACTTTTAATCCCAGCCGTTTACCCTGAGGTTTCTAAAAAGTTTCGCCCATTAAGGACTTCCTTTTTAAATGGGTTCCTCCACGAGTTTCTTTATTATAGAATTCCTTCATTTATGCATTAACTGCTAATATATGCTTCCCCTATGCCCCTTGATGATCAGGATGATTAATCTAAGGGGTTTCCCGTTGATAGGCCGGGATACTCTGGGGTAAGCTTTTTCAACTGGTACATGATACAATAGAAGAGAAATAATCAGCCTGTTTTAATGATTTTAATTTTAAAGATCATAGCTGCTATAGAGATTATAAAGAATGTGGAGATTGCCGCCAAGGCGGAAGTTTTCCCTTGGATCAATTGGAGGAAATGTTGTGCAAATCTTAGACAAACTCAATCCGGAACAACAAGCTGCTGTACAGCAGACCGAAGGCCCAGTTTTAGTCTTAGCCGGGGCCGGCAGCGGGAAAACCCGCGTTTTAACCTATCGGGTGGCTTACTTGGTCCAAAACAAAGGGGTTTATCCCTCGAATATTTTAGCGATTACCTTTACCAACAAGGCGGCACAGGAGATGAAAAACCGCCTGAACGTTATACTGGATAACTTTAAAAGCCCCTGGGTCTCTACCTTTCACGCGGCTTGCGCCCGTATCCTGCGCCGGGAAATCGCGGTACTGGGCTACACCCGCGACTTTACGATTTACGACGACAGCGACCAGCTGACCTTGATTAAAGAGGGTCTGCGTGCTTTCAACCTGGACGATAAAAAATATCCGCCGCGCAACGTGCTCTACCGGATCAGCGCGGCCAAAAATCAGCTGCTGGACCCCGCGGCCAACGCGCGCAAAGCCACGGACTTGATCGACCAAAAAGTAGCCGAGCTTTACGCCTGGTACCAAAAACGCCTGAAGGATTTAAACGCGCTCGATTTTGACGACCTGATCATGCTGACCGTCCAGCTCCTGCGGGAGAATCCCGATATTTTGGACTACTACCAGAAAAAATTTCGTTATATCTTAGTCGACGAATACCAGGATACGAACCATTCGCAATACATCTTAGTCAAGCTTTTGGCGGCGCAGCACCGCAATCTGTGCGTGGTCGGGGATCCGGACCAGTCGATTTACGGCTGGCGGGGGGCGGATCTGAACAACATCCTGAGTTTTGAGCGGGACTACCCGGACGCGCGCATCATTAAATTAGAGGAAAACTACCGTTCCACCCAGACCATCTTAGACGCGGCCAACCATGTGGTGAGCCACAACCAGTCCCGGCGCGAGAAAAAGCTATGGACGAGCAACCAAAAAGGGCAGCTCCTGCACTTATTCCGGGGAGAAACGGAGCAGGAAGAGGGCCGGTATGTGGTGGAAAGCATTCTTTACCAAAAGCATAAAGAAGACCTGAATTACCGGGACTTTGCGGTGTTTTACCGGACGCATGCCCAGTCCCGGGTAATTGAAGAATATTTCGTGCGGTATCGGATTCCGTACCGCATTATCGGCGGGCTGCGGTTTTATCAGCGCAAGGAAATCCGCGACCTGTTAGCCTATTTGCGGGTGCTGGCCAATCCCGCGGATAACGTGAGTCTGCAGCGGATCATTAATGTCCCGCGCCGCGGCATCGGGGAAGCCACCTGGAAACGGGTGATTGAGCTGGCGGCCGACCAAAACCTTACTTATTATGAGGCTCTCCGCTCAATAAGCGAACAGCTGCGGGAAAAGGGCAAGAATACGCAGCCGCTGGTGGTTTTCGCGGACTTGATCGAGGGTTTGCGGCAGATTAATGAGGAACAAGGGCTGACTTACCTGGTGGAGCAGACCCTGGAACGAAGCGGTTATCTCCACGAACTCCGCGCCGAAAATACCCAGGAAGCCAAAAACCGCATTGAAAATTTGCAGGAGTTTTTATCGGTTACCAGCGACGCGGACGCCGGGCACCTGGAGGACGATGAGGACGAGGAAATTGAAGCGGTTTTGGGCGTTGCCGAACCGAAGCAGAGCAAGCTGAGCCGTTTTCTGGCCAAACTGGCGCTGGTCACGGATCTGGATACTTACCAGGAAGAAGAGGATTCGGTGGTGCTGATGACCCTGCACGGGGCCAAGGGCCTGGAGTTCCCGGTGGTGTTTTTAACCGGCCTGGAAGAAGGGGTGTTTCCGCATTCCATGAGTATGCAAGACCCGCAGCAGCTGGAAGAAGAAAGGCGCCTCTGTTACGTGGGGATTACCCGGGCGCGCGAAAAGCTCTACCTGACCCGCGCTTTAGTCCGCACCCTCTACGGTTTTCAGCGGAACAACCATGTCTCCCGGTTTTTGGGTGAAATCCCGGCCGAGTTGTTTTATCAGACGGAAGTGGATTTGGCGGCCTACCAGGCAAACGGCGAAAATGGGCATAATAGTAATAATGATAATCGTGACAGTAAGAAACAATCGGAAACCTCCGCTCTGTCCCCGGATAGCTTAAACCGCTCCCGCAAGACGGTGCGCGGTTCGGGTAAAGCAATCAACGAGGTAATCCCGGTATTAACCGTAGGTGACCGGGTGATTCATGATAAATGGGGACAAGGCGTCGTGGTGCAGATCAAGGGCTCGGGCAAGGACAGCCAAGTAGCCGTAGCCTTCCCGGAAATGGGCATCAAACAATTGCTGCTGGGCTACGCGCCCTTGAAAAAAGCGTAAAGATTTTAAAGTGTTAATTGAAAGTAATATATATCTAAACGCTTACAAGCTCTGAGCTAGAGCTTGTAACTCAGAAACGAAAAAAGTAAAAGCCCGAGTTCGAGGATTAAAAACTTTGAGCCAAGATAATCTTTTAAGCGTCAGTTCAGAGAATCTGTGAAATGGAGCGAAAGGGTACCGACAATGATGCAGGAAGCAGGACGCACCATTTATGTTTTGGGGCATATTCGGCCGGACGCGGATTCCATCTGCGCAGCCATTGCTTACGCTAATCTAAAAAACCGGTTGGGGCAGGCTAACGTTAGGCCCGGGCGCACCGGCCCGGTCAATCCCCAGACCCGGTTTATTTTAAATTTCTTTGGGGTGCCGGAACCGACGCTTATCGAAGACCTGCACGTGCGGGTGGCGGACCTCCTGGAAAGCCAAGCCGCGCCGGTCACGGTTCCCCCTTTCACCTCGCTGCGGGAAGTCGGAGACATGGTGCGGTCGCGCCGGATTAAGACCCTGCCCGTGCTGGATGGGCGGCAGCGCCTGCTGGGCCTGGTGACGGTCGGGGATATTGCGGAGAAGTGTTTGGAGGAACTGGCCAATCCTGACCCGGTCGAGGCCGGCCGGCGGGTGCAGCAGCTTTTGGCGCAGCCGGTAAGCAGCATCATGCGTACTGACGATTTAGTTTATTTTACGGGCGACGATTTAATTACGGATGCGCGCCGGCTGATGCTCGAGACGCGTTTCCGCAATTACCCGGTGCTCGACGAAGAGCAGCGTTTTTTGGGGTTGATTTCGCGTTACCACTTGCTGGCTTTCAGCCGAAAGCAAGTGATCCTGGTGGACCATAACGAGAAGACGCAGGCCGTCTCCGGGATTGAAGATGCGGAAATCTTGGAGATCATTGACCACCACCGGCTGGGAGACCTGCAGACTGGGGAACCGATTTTTGTGCGCAGCGAACCGGTGGGGAGCACCTGCACCCTGGTGGCCAAGCTGTTCTTGGAACAAGGAATCCTCCCGGAAGGCCCGATCGCGGGGTTGTTGTGCGCGGGGATTCTCTCGGATACGGTTTTGTTTAAATCCCCGACGGTTACCGCACTTGACCGGGAGCTGGCCCGGAAAATGGCCCAGATTGCGGGGGTAATCCCGGAAATCCTGGGCCGCGACCTGTTTCGGGCTGCGGTTGACATGGAAGGCCGTACCGCGCAGGACCTGTTCTTTGAGGATTTTAAGGAATTTAGGCTGGGCGACGAGCGGGTAGGAATCAGCCAGTTGGAGGTTACGGACCTGGAAATCCTGGAACCATGGCGGGAGGCTTTAAAAGACGTGATGGACAAGGCCCGGCAGTATAACGGCTATGACTTGGTCGTCCTGATGATTACCGATCTGCTGCGGGAAGGCACGGAGCTGCTGGTGGAAGGCAAGAATCCGACCCGCATCGCCCAGGCTTTTCGGGATTACGGCGGGGTGAACGTGGAACCCAGCGCGTGGGCGGAGCGGGAAACGGACCGCCTAGTGAACCGCCCCGTGGAACAGGAAACCGGTCCGTTCTTACCCCCCCTGAACGAACCGGAAACCGATGCATTTTTACATCGCCCGGAGGAACGGAAATCGGATCGGTTAGTGAACCGGCCCGAGGAACAGGGAGTGGACCATCCGTTCCTGAATCGCCCGGACGAGCGGGACAGTTTCTTCCTGCCCGGCGTCATCTCGCGGAAAAAACAGGTGGTGCCGGTGCTGGTCAGGTATTTAGGGATTCAAAGGGGGTAACTTGATGCCGCCAAAACCAAAGTCAGAGCCGAGGTCAAAGCAAACGAAATTCGTTAAGTCGAGACCCGCTGCCGAAGCGCATCCTTTAACCGAAGTGAGGCCCCCGGCTGAATCTGCCGCAGCCGCGACGGCGCAGCGGATTCAAGAGTTGCGGGATTTACTCGATTATCATAATCAAAAGTATTACGAGGAAGATGCCCCGGAAATCAGTGACTACGAGTACGATGAGCTTCTGCGGGAATTGGAGGAACTGGAGGCCAGGCAGCCAGAGTTTGCCCAGCCTGATTCGCCCACCCAGCGGGTAGGCGGCAGCGCCAGGCGGGAAGCCGGCCAGCTGGTGCGGCATGAAGTCCCCATGCTCTCCCTGGATGACCGGTTTACCAAAGCCGAAGTGCTGGATTTTGTGAGCCGCATGCAGCGGGATTTAGATAACCCCACCTTTGCCGTGGAACGCAAGATTGACGGACTGTCCGTAGCCCTGCGCTACCGGGACGGGAAATTTGTACAGGGTTTTACGCGCGGTGACGGTATTACCTACGGCGAAGACGTAACGGAAAATCTGCGGATGATTGACCTTCTCCCCCGTACCCTGCTCGAAAAGATTCCTTATCTGGAGGTTCGCGGAGAGGTTTACATGGATAACGAGGTGTTTGAAGAGGTTAATGCCCAGCAGGCCGCTATCGGGGGCAAAATTTTCGCCAATCCCCGTAACTGCGCGGCCGGCACCCTTCGGCAGCTGAATCCGCAGGTGGTGGCGGAGCGGCAGCTGTCTATTTTCGTTTTCAACCTGCAGGCGGTGCGCGGCCGGGAATTCACCTTTCATTCGGAGACCTTGGACTGGCTGGAGCAACAGGGATTTCCAGTCTCGGATTACGTTAAATGCCAGACTGGGGATGAGGTCTGGGATACGATTTACGCGATCGGCGATACCCGCGAGGAACTGCCCTATGTAATCGACGGGGCGGTGGTTAAGATCGACCTCCTGGCGGACCGGGAACGGCTGGGGGCCACCTCGAAGGTGCCCCGCTGGGCGATTGCCTATAAATATCCAGCCGAAGAAAAAATGACCCGGGTGCGGGGCATTGAAGTAAATGTGGGCCGTACTGGACGGCTGACCCCCTTGGCGCTCTTAGAGCCGGTGCAGTTGGCGGGCACCATGGTGTCGCGGGCTTCTTTACATAATCAGGATCAGATCGAGCGGTTGGATGTGCGGATCGGGGATACGGTTGTGGTACGGAAGGCAGCGGAAATCATCCCCGAAATTATTCGGGTGGTGCCGGAAAAAAGGCCGGCCGGCACCCAGCCGTTTAAGCTGCCCGAGCGCTGCCCGGTCTGCGGCGGCCCGGCCAGCCGAACCCCCGGCGCAGCGGATATCCGCTGTATCAACAACAGCTGCCCGGCGCAGATTACCCGCTTAATCGAGTATTTTGCTTCCCGCTCGGCTATGGATATCGACGGCTTGGGGCCGGCCACGGTGGAAGCGCTGCTTAAGGCCGGCTACCTGAAAAACATCGCGGATATATATTATCTGAAAGAGCACCGTGAAGCCCTGATTCGCTCGAACTGGTCCCTGAACGGAGGAGAAAGAGCTCAGAAGGCTGCAAGCGCCGAGAATACTGAGATGGCTGAGAAGGCCAGCAATTCCAATGATTTAAATACGGCAAATGAATCTGATGAGTCTAATGGATCCAGTGATTCAAATATGTCCGATATATTTAATGAAATCACTGTAACCAATAAATCATATAGATCTACTAAGTTCAATAAGTCAAATAAGGTCAAGAGCACCGACAATCTGCTGCAAGCCATAGAGCGATCCAAAAACAACGATATTGACCGCTTGCTTACGGGGCTGGGGATTCCCAACGTGGGCCGGTTCGCGGCCAATATTTTGAAGCAGAATTTCCCGGATGTCTTCGCGATTGCGGCAGCCGACTATGACCAGTTGACTGCCCTGGACGGCTTAGGGGAGACCATGGCCAAGGCGATTATTGACTATTTCGTCCAGCCCGCCAACCGGGAGTTGCTGGAGCGGTTAGCCGCGGCCGGGGTCAATCTGCGGTCCAAGACATACCAGCAACAGTTGGCGGACGATCCGGGGATTCAGGCCAAATTGGCGGGAGCCACCTTTGTGCTGACCGGTAAGCTGCCGACCCTGACCAGGGAGGAGGCCGCGGCCCTGATTGAAGCTGAGGGGGGCCGGGTAGCCGGCAGCGTTTCCAAGAAAACCGACTACGTGGTAGCGGGAGATGACGCCGGGAGCAAGCTGGTCAAGGCGCAGAGTCTGGGGATTAAAATTATCAGTGAAGCCGACCTGCGGGAACTGCTTAAACAGTGATCGTCAGGAGCAGGCGAATTTCGTGCGCTGGGACAATCTATGGTAACCGCAAACCAATAAATTGGGAGGAGTAAACGGTTAAGTGCGGATATGGATTATTAAGACATTAATTGGGTAAAATAAGGTCAGTCCCAAGAAGGGAATGATGACATCATGTCAGTCGAAAAAGCGATTCTCTATTTTACCTGGATAGCCACCGCGATTAGTCTAGTCTTACTGATCCCGAAAGATAAAATTCGTTTAGCTATCGTAGCTTTTCTCTTTAAAGAGTTTTTAACCTGGCCGATGGGGTTATATGTGGCAAATACCACCAAGGCTAGCTTTACGTTCGAGTTTTTCTTTTATCCGGCCATCTGTGCCATTTTCAACACCCATTTCCCGGAGGATAAGCCCGCCTATGTCCGGGCATTTTACTACATCCTGTATTGTACGGTCATAACCGCGGCGGAGTCGCTCCTGGAACGCTACACCGATTTGATTGAGTACATCCACTGGAATGAAGCGTATACCTGGATAACCCTCATTGTTACCTTTTATATAAGCCGCCAGTTTATCCGCTGGTTCTTTAAAATAAATCAAAATAAGTAAACATTTGTTAAGAAGAATCTAAAAATGATATAAATTAGGGGAAGAAGCGGACACTTTGTCGAAGGGGTGTCCGCTTCGTATAAATCTATCCTTTTGATCATTTGATTTTTGGTTATGGTACCTGCCCTTGCGAAAAAGTAAGGACTACCGTATTCTTATATCAGTATTTTTTATTTTTGCTTTAAAGGAAAAGCGGCTTGCTGCCGGGTGAGGGGGTTAAGCATGGAAACGCGCAAAATTTTGGCCTTGAAAACAGTCTGCGCGACGGCCGGCACCGGCCGGTATCGGGTGGGAATCATCGCGACTCTTACCGGGGAGGGCATTTCAGTTTTGCTTACTGGGGGAGAAAAGCCCCATGTAGGGGCGGTAGTTCTGAGTGTGCCGCGCGCCAGTCTGACCGGAGCGGGAATCGGTTGTGATTCCTGGATTCTGCCCGTGCCTGGTCATAAGGATGCGGAAGCGGCCCGCCCAGCCGCGGAAATGATTTGCCGCGCCACCGGTCAGACAACGGTGGTTACAGCGGGCATTCACATCGAGCAGGCGACTGGCGGGGAACTGCAAACTCTCCTAAATAATTGTACAGTCGCGGTAAAAGAATTGCTCAACTCATTAACCGACAGCTGATATTACAGCGCTTGGGCACCGGTTGTTAAAGGATAATTGATATGATGATAATTAATCCGACAAATACAGTAATGATTAAATAGGTGGTAATTGATTCAGATTAATATTAATAACTCATAATTGTTTTATTGGTGAACTATCAAAGTGGGGTAAAACAGGGGATTAGTTTTCAGGAAGGGCGGTAACCATGCACCAGAGTCTGCGGAGTTTCATGTCGGTCTTGGAAAAAGAAAAAGAGATCATCGAAGTATCAGCGCCGGTCGATCCGGTTTTAGAATTAGCGGAAATTCACCGGCGGGTGGTGGCTGAGCAGGGACCGGCCTTACTGTTTACTAACGTTAAAGGCAGCGCTTTTCCCGTGGCTACCAACCTCTTCGGGACGAGGCGCCGGGTCGACTTGGCCATCGGGCCCAAACCGGAAATGATTATCAACCGGGCGATTAAAGCCCTGGACCAATTGCTGCCTCCTAAGCTGGCCACCCTGTGGCCAGAGCGGGATTGGCTGCGAGAACTGACTAAAGTCGGGATAAGAACGGTGCCCCGTTCCAAAGCTCCGGTTTTGGAAGCGCAGCAGGGCACGGGACGGGTGGATTTGCAGCAGTTGCCAGCCCTGAAGAGCTGGCCGGAAGACGGCGGTCGGTTTCTTACCCTTCCGCTCGTTTACACTGAGCACCCCGAAACAAAGCAGCATAACCTGGGAATGTACCGCGTCCAGTTTTTTTCCGCCAATCAGACTGGCATGCATTGGCAGATCCACAAGGGCGGCGGCTTTCACCACCACGCGGCGGAAGAACTGGGCCGTTCCCTGCCGGTAACCGTCTTTTTGGGCGGGCCGCCGGCCTTAACCCTATCGGCGATTGCCGCTTTACCGGAGATGGTGCCGGAACTGCTCTTTGCTTCCTTTTTAATGGGAGAAAAATTAAAGGTCGCGGAAGTGGAAAACCACGCTCACGCCCTGATTGCGGAAGCGGAATTTGCCTTAGTCGGGGAGGTTCCCCCGGGAGTGCGCCGGCCGGAAGGGCCGTTTGGCGATCACTACGGCTACTACTCGGTGGTGCATGATTTCCCGGTATTTAACGTGCAAAACATTTATCATCGCCAGGATGCCATTTATCCGGCCACGGTGGTAGGCCGGCCACGGCAGGAAGATTATTATATCGGCGAATACTTTCAAAGCCTGGTCTCGCCCATCTTTCCCGTGCTCATGCCAGGGGTCAAGGCTCTTTGGACTTACGCGGAAACCGGGTTTCATTCCCTGGCCGCGGCCGTGGTGCGGGAGAGCTACTACCGGGAAGCCCTGGCCCATGCCTTCCGCATCTTGGGCGAGGGGCAGCTGTCCCTAACCAAATTCTTAGTCGTTACCGATGTCCCTTGCGACCTGAGCAATTTTACGGAACTCCTGGAGCGGGTTTTAGAGCGGTTTAAACCGGAACAGGACCTGCTTATCATCAACGATACCTCCATGGACACGCTCGATTATACCGGGCGCAAGTTTAATAAAGGCAGCAAGGCCATTATGACCGGCTTAGGAAAGGCCATCCGTCAACTGCCGCGAGAGTATCGGGGCGGTACGTTGCCGGGAATTCAAAAGATAAAACCGTATTGCGGCGGGTGTTTGCTCGTTTCCGGGGCTGCTTTCACTGAGGATCCGGAACTGGCGGGGACCCTGGTGCGAGACGGCGGCGCTTTGATTAAAGATTGGCCTTTGGTCATCCTGCTGGACGATGTGGATAAAATCATTGACCAAACTGAATTTCTCTGGACGGTCTTTACCCGGTTCGATCCCGCTTTTGACCTTTATGCCGACCGAATGGTGCAGCAGAATAAGCTCTGTTATCAGGGGCCGATCGTGATTGACGCCCGCATGAAGCCTGCGTATCCCGGGGAACTGATCCCTGATCCGGAAATAGTCCAGCGGGTCTCGGAACGCTGGTCCGAACTGTTTGGTCGCCGGTGAGGCAGGACTATTTGATTGGGAATTTAAAAAGCGTTAAGTTAAGTTTTGTTAAATTCTTTTTAATTCATAGCCTTGGCTAGTATAATTGGGGCAAACCTTATCTGCAAATTGAAATTGGAGCCGCTTTTATTTGAATTATGGAGCCATATTCGCTGTGCTGTTTTACCGGTCATTTATCCGATTCATTACAGCAGCGTGTCAGAATAAAATTAGTAAGAATTGGATCAATTTTTAGCATTAGCTTTTAGAGGGGCGGGAGGACCATTAAAATTGATCTCCACGTACATTCCCGGTATTCATACGACTGCACCGCTAAGTCGGAACAGCTGTTTATGTGGGGGGAGCGGCACGGTATGGATGCTATCTGCATAACTGACCACCATAGTTATTTAAGCAGCGCTCCTTTGGAGGAACTGGCGGCCGGCCGTGATTTGTTAGTGCTGCGGGGGGCGGAAGCTTCGACAAGTATGGGGCATTTCACCCTTTTGGGGGTGCAGGACGATGTCTGGAACAGTCTGGTGCTGACCGGCCGCCTTGATGCCCAGGAGCTGATCGATTACGTGAATGACCTGGGCGGAGCGGTAATCGCGGCGCACCCTTTTCGCAAAGGCGAAGCGCACTCGGGCGGCTGGAGGATGGCGAAACTGAAGGGTTTAACAGCTGTCGAGGCCTGGAATACCCGGTGTACGGTTGAGGAAATGCAGGAAGCCGCGGCTTTAGCCAAATCCATGGGACTGCCCATGGTGGGGGGCAGTGATGCGCACACGGCCGTTGAGGTCGGCCTGGCTTACACCATTTTCGAGCCGGAGATTAAAAATCTGGCCGACCTGATCCAGGCGTTAAAACAAGGTTCATGTCGAATTCCTTTGTTTGACATTCCAGTATAATGGGTTTATTATATAAGTGAACGTGCGTACATTCAGGGGGCGATGACCACCATGCCGATCTCCAAACTGAAACAGAACAAAGAAAGAAGACTGCGCCTGCTGGAGTGCGCCACCGATCTTTTTGCGGAAAAGGGGTATTTCGACACCCCGGTGCGGGAGATCATCCTTAAATCCGGTTTTGGCACCGGCACTTTTTACAATTATTTTGTAGACAAGGAAGACATCTTAAAGGCCTTGCTGGAAGAGTTCGCGGATGAAATCATTTTTAAGGTTAATAATTACTACACGCAGGAAACCGATATCTATACCCGATTTGTTGAAACCAAACGGGTGATGATGGAGGTGTTTGCCCAAAACGAAAAACTTTCGGAAATTTACAGCCGCGTCGCCGGGGCCAGTGAACCAATTGACCTCTGTTTGAAGCAATTTGAAGATAAACTGATCGATTTCGCCACCCGCAATATTGAATACGGCATTCGCAAAGGGGCCTTTAACCCGGTCCCGGTCCCGCCGCTGGCCCACGCCATCCTGGCCATGGAAAAATTCATGCTGTACAAATGGATCGTCTTAAAAGCCATAACCAAGGAAGAGATGATCGAGATGGTCGTTTCTTTCCACGAGACGGTGGCCCAAGGTTTAATCAAAAAAGGGTGAGTTTTAAAATTAGTTTGGTTTTAATAATTTGGTTTAATAATTAACTATTAATTTCTGATTTATATTCAAAATATTCTTTTTATTTGGAGGTGTTTAAGTTGCGTAAACTGAATCCCGAGCACATTAAAGCGGTACTGGACTTAATCAATCAGGGTCCTTACTTTAGGTTGCTCGCCATGGAAGTGCGGGAAATGGGCAAGGGTTTTTCCCGGGTAGAAGTCGACCTGGATACGAAACACCTTAATCCGTTTGGCGGAATTCATGGCGGGGTCTATTCTTCTCTTATCGACACGGCCGCTTATTGGGCGGTTTACTGCGAAGTGGTGGAAAACGCCGGCTTAATTTCCCTCGATTTGAAAGTAGATAATTTATCCCCGGTTAAGGACGGGCATTTGATTGTTGAGGGCAAGCGGATCAAAGCCGGCCGCAATATTTGCATTGCCGAGGCTGCCGTGATTGACGAAAACGGCAAATACCTGGCGCATGGCGTGTCGAAGCAGATGATCATCCCCGGGCTGCAGACGATCGACCAGGCGGTATCCGCTATGGGCTATCAGCCCCTGCCCCCCAAATTTTTGGCGGCCACGAGTTAAAAAGGTCAAAAGTTAAAAAGGAAAACCGGGTTTAAATTAAGTTAAAACCGAGTTAAACTAGGTTTAAACCGAACCGAAATAGAAAATTTAGGCTCGAGGCTTAAGCGGGATCAACGGCAGGAGGGGATGGTGAAGCGGGATGTCAGTGGTTAACGAACCAACGGTGCAGCCGAATAACTGGGCCCGTAAACTCAACCAGCCGTTCCCTAATTACGAACCGGTCCCGGTAGCCCGCAGACACCTTCGGCGTTTAGAAGGCAGCGGCTCTAAAGCGCAGCTGATCCTGTTTGACGATGGACACGAGTACGTCGTTAAGTTTAAGGGGAATCAACAAGGTCCCCGCGTATTGGCCAATGAGTTGGTGGCCTCGCGTTTGGCGGTTTTACTCGGGGTGCCGGTGGTGGAGTTTGAGATCGTCCGGGTTCCCCAGGCCTTCATTGACGCCGAACCCGACATGGCTAGATACCCGTTTGTCGGCGGTCTGCAGTTTGGCAGCCGCTTCTATGAAAACGCCTTTGCCAACCCTACCAAATCAATGATGGCCAAACTGAATAATCCGCAGCTGTTTGGTTTAATCATCGTTTTCGATCACCTGATCAACAACTGGGACCGGGCGAATCACGGGGACAATGTGTTGTACATTCGGAATGACCCCGATTGTCTGCTGCTGATTGACCACGGTCACGCGTTTCAAGGCCCGGAATGGACCGTGGAAGTGTTGCGTAGCACTGCCCTGCCGGTTGAGCCTTTGTTTGGCTTTTTTTATCGCTTTTTAGCTGATTTAATGGAGGGGGATGTATTCTCCGAGCCCTTGGCCCGCATTGAAAGTCTGCAGCGCGAGCAGATTGAGTCTTTGTTTAGCGACATCCCCCTGCAGTGGGGGATTTACGAGGAAGAGCAGGATGCGCTGGTGGATTTCCTGATGGTGCGCAAAGATTTTGTGCGAACAGCCATTACCGAATTAAAAGCCAAAGGGCTTTTTTCCAAAAGTTTATAATCTTATTCTTAATGAATGATAATAATTAGGAAATGAATTTTGTATTCTTAACTGCAGGATGACGACACTGCGCGTTTCCTGCGTTGCTACCGGGATAAGGGTTTGCTATAATTTGAAAGATAGCGCTAGTTCCGGAAGGGGGAAGGATGCCGATTGCCCTAGCATCCAGCGGGCGTCAGGTGTCCATTTTTTATGTTAATTACCAGAGAACAGGTAGAGTACGTGGCCCGGTTAGGCCGGCTGAAACTGACCGAAACGGAGCAGGAACAGTATACCGCCCAGTTGAATTCCATTCTGGAGCATGCCCGGATTTTGGACAAACTCGACACCTCGGACGTTGAACCGATGGCGCACGTGCTGCCCTTAAATAATGTGTTTCGGGAAGATAAAGCGGGCGCTTGTCTGGATCGAGAGTTAGCGCTGCAAAATGCGCCGGACCGGGTTGAGGGGCTTTTCAAGGTACCCCGGATTGTTTAGTTTAATCCATGAATCAGGCTTGAAGGAGTGGAACCCTTGGCAAATCTAAATCAATTGTGTATTCATAACTTACGGGAATTGCTGCAGTCGGGTGAGGTTCAGGCCAGCGAAGTATTAAACGATTGTCTCGACCAGATTGAGCAGGTGGAACCGAAGGTTAAGGCTTTTATCACCTTGACCGCAGACGCAGCTGGGGCTGCTCCAGTGGGCCAAACCACACCCGCATCCGCCGGCCATACTCCCGTCATAGCCAATCCGTTAAACGGCATTCCCATGGCCTTAAAAGACAACATGTGTACCCGCGGAATCCGCACTACCTGCGCTTCCAAGATTTTAGGAAATTTCATTCCGCCGTACGACTCTACGGTGGCTGAACGGTTAATCCAGGCCGGGACCAGCCTGGTCGGCAAGGCTAATATGGACGAATTTGCAATGGGTTCTTCGACGGAGAATTCCGGCTTTTTTGCCACGGCTAATCCCTGGGATTTAGGCCGGGTGCCCGGCGGTTCCAGCGGCGGCTCCGCTGCTGCCGTGGCTGCGGATGAAGTCATTTTTGCTCTAGGTTCCGATACTGGTGGCTCGATTCGGCTGCCTGCGGCTTTTTGCGGCGTGGTCGGTCTAAAGCCCACCTATGGACGCGTTTCCCGCTACGGCTTGGTGGCCTATGCCTCCTCACTCGATCAGATCGGTCCCCTGACCAAGGATGTAACCGATTGCGCCTTGGTCTTAAACGCTATCGCCGGTTATGACCCGAAAGACTCGACTTCGGCCCCGGTCGAAGTGCCTGATTATACAGCTTTTTTGAATAAGGACCTGAAAGGGTTAAAGATTGGGGTACCGCGGGAGTACTTTGGTCCAGGGCTCGATTCAGAAGTGGATTCTGTAATTAAAAAGGCCTTGGCCAAACTGGAAGACCTGGGCGCCATTTGTGAAGAAACGAATCTGCCGCATACCGAGTATGCCTTGCCGGCCTATTATTTAATCGCCCCGGCCGAGGCCAGTTCCAATTTGGCCCGTTACGACGGGGTGCGTTACGGACACCGATCCAGCCAGGCTGAAGACATCATCTCCATGTTTCAGAATACCCGGGTCGAGGGGTTTGGCTCCGAGGTAAAGCGCCGCATAATGCTTGGCACCTACGCCCTGAGTTCGGGTTATTACGATGCCTACTACCTGAAAGCCTTGAAGGTCAGGACCCTGATTAAACGGGAGTTTGACCTGGCTTTTGAAAAATATGACCTGCTGGTTTCCCCCACCGCCCCCATTACGGCTTTTCGTTTTGGGGACAAGGAGGATCCGATAGCCATGTATTTAACCGACGTCTGCACCATCCCGGTTAATCTGGCGGGCCTGCCGGGTATTTCGATTCCCGCCGGCTTTGCCCAAAACCTGCCGGTCGGCTTGCAGCTGATTGGCCGTCCGTTTGGCGAGGGGACCCTGCTGCAGGCAGCCCACGCATATGAGCAAAGCACGGACTGGTATAAACAAAAGCCCAACTTGGGCTAAGCTGCCGCGCCGGCGAAAGGCCTTAGCGAGCGCAACGCGAGAAATAGATGTTTGTTGAGGTGATTTGACGTGACCACTGAGTACGAAGCCGTAATTGGGCTGGAAGTCCATGCCGAGCTGAAGACCCAGTCCAAAATATTTTGTGCCTGTCCGACTGCATTCGGCGGGGAGAGCAACACCCACGTCTGCCCGGTTTGCCTGGGCCTGCCCGGGGTTTTGCCGGTCTTAAACCGCAAAGTGGTTGACTACGCCATTAAGACTGGTTTGGCATTAAACTGCCAGATTGCCGAGTTCAGCAAGTTTGACCGCAAGAATTACTACTATCCGGACCTGCCCAAAAACTTTCAGGTGTCCCAGTACGACTTACCGATTTGTAAGGAGGGGTATCTGGAGATCGAGCTGGAGGGTCAGCCGAAAAAGATTGGGATCACCCGGGTGCATATGGAAGAGGATGCCGGCAAACTGGTGCATCAGGGAGAAACCATCTCCAGTTCAGAATACTCGCTGGTCGACTATAACCGGACCGGGGTGCCTTTGATTGAAATCGTGTCCGAGCCGGATATGCGTTCAGGGGAAGAAGCCCGGGCTTACATGGAAAAACTCAAAGCGATCTTAGAGTATCTGGAGGTTTCCGACTGCAAGATGGAAGAGGGTTCTTTGCGGTGCGACGCCAATGTCTCGGTGCGGCCGAAAGGGAGCCTGACCTTAGGCACCAAGGCGGAAGTCAAGAATATGAATTCCTTCCGTTCCCTGCAGCGGGCGGTGGAGTACGAGATTGTGCGTCAGATCGAAGCACTGGAGGATGGCGAATCCATCGTCCAGGAGACGCGGACCTGGGACGAGGGGAAGGGAATTACCCTGTCGATGCGCAGCAAAGAGCAGGCTCACGACTACCGGTATTTCCCGGAGCCGGATCTGCTGCCGCTGGTGATCGACCGTGCCTGGGTAGAGGATTTGCGGCAGCAGCAGCCAGAACTGCCCGATGCCCGGCAGGAACGGTTCATCCGGGATTACGGAATCCCGCCCTACGACGCCCAGGTGCTGACCAATTCCCGCGCCCTGGCGGATTACTACGACCATTGCTGTAAGTTGTACCCCAACCCGAAAGTGGTCAGTAACTGGATAATGGGGGAACTGCTGCGCTTACTGAACGCGGAAAGCCTGGAACTGAATGATTCGAAGGTCACCGCCCCGCTTCTAGCGGAGCTGCTTATGCTGATAGACAAGGGTACGATCAGCGGCAAAATCGCCAAAACCGTTTTGGAAGAAATGTTTAAAACCGGTGAAGCCCCGGAACTGATCGTTAAGGAAAAAGGCCTGGTGCAGATCACCGATGAATCAGCGCTGACCCGGCAGGTGGATGAGGTAATCATGGCCAATCCCAAGGTGGTTGAAGACTTTAAAAACGGCAAAGAAAAAGCGCTTGGCTTTTTGGTCGGCCAGGTGATGAAACAGACGCGGGGCAAAGCTAACCCCGACGCGGTTAACCGTTTGCTCAAAGAACGGCTTTAGGCTTGATAAAGAGGGTTTTTGGTGGGATATACTGGTTGTAGCCCCAAATATTTTAACTGATTGTATACAAAATACTTAATGTAGGGAGCAGGAAAATAGGTTTTATCTAGCGAAGATAACTTTTTTAGCTTAAAATTAAGTTTAGTTTTTAAGCTTAGTTTTTAAGACAGTATTTGCGAGGAGGATGATTAGGTGGTGGGTAAAAAAATCTACATTGTGGATACCACCTTGCGTGACGGCGAACAAACGGCAGGAGTCGTGTTTGCGAATCAAGAAAAAATTCGGATCGCCAAATATCTGGATGAACTTGGCGTGGACCAGATTGAGGTTGGCGTTCCGGTTATGGGTGGAGACGAAAAACAGGCGATTCGGTCGATATGCAAACTGGGCTTAAAGTCGAGTATTATGGGCTGGAACCGGGCGGTGGTCGCGGATATTCAAGAATCCATCGACTGCGGGGTAGATGCGGTAGCCATCTCCATTTCTACTTCCGATATCCACATCAAGTATAAACTGCAGACCACACCCGAAGATGTCCTGGAGCGGATGGTCAAGGCGGTCGAATTTGCCAAAAAACAGAACGTTTATATTTCGGTAAACGCGGAAGACGCTTCCCGCAGCGATATGAACTACCTGATCGAATTTGCCCGCAATGCCAAACAGGCGGGAGCCAACCGGCTGCGCTACTGTGATACGGTGGGCGTTTTGGAACCGTTTGCGACCTACGAAAAAATTAAGACCCTAATCGATGCGACCGGCATTGAGGTAGAAATGCACACCCACAATGATTTTGGGATGGCCACGGCGAATGCTCTTGCGGGCGTACGGGCCGGGGCGAACTGGGTTGGCGTAACCGTGGGCGGCTTGGGGGAACGGGCCGGCAATGCTCCGCTGGAAGAAGTGGTCATGGCCCTTAAGTATATCGATGGCGATGACCTGAATTTCAAGACCGAGATGTTTGTGGAAGTCGCCAAATACGTGGCCCAAGCCTCTGGGCGGATCTTGCATCCTTCGAAACCGATTGTCGGTTCGAATATGTTTGCCCACGAATCCGGCATCCACGGCGACGGCGTGTTAAAGAATCCGTTGACTTACGAGGTGTTTACGCCCGAAGAAGTCGGCCTGCAAAGACAGATCGTGATTGGCAAACACTCCGGCTCGCATTCGCTTTTAGCTAAGTTTCGGGAATACGATATAGAATTAACGGATGAAGAAGCGAACGACTTGTTGGTTAGGGTGCGCGCGGTTACGGTTAATCTAAAGCGTCCCCTGTTCGACAAAGAGCTGGTTAATTTATGGGAAGACTTTTGTCGCGAGAGGGGAGAGTAGACGGTTGGGGAAAACTATAGCCGAAAAAATTCTAGGTGCTCATAGTAATCAAGACGTTTCCGCCAATGATATCGTGGTGGCTGATTTGGATTTCGCGATGGGTCAGGATGGCACCTCGCCGCTTGCTATTCAGGCTTTTCGCGATATGAACGGAATTAAAGTTTTTGACCCGAAAAAAGTGGCGATGATCATTGACCACAGCGCGCCCAGTCCGCTGGAGGGCGTATCCGCCCTGCATACCATCATGCGGGAGTTTTCCAAAGCACAAGGCATGACTTTTTACGATATTGGCGAAGGAGTTTGCCACCAACTGATGCCCGAGAAAGGCAATGTGGTCTGCGGCGACCTGATCGTGGGCGCGGATTCGCATACCTGTTCATACGGGGCTTTAAACGCCTTTTCGACCGGGGTCGGCTCGACCGATTTGGCCGCGGCCATGATCTCCGGGAAACTGTGGTTTAAGGTGCCGGAAACCTTTAAGTTTATCTTAAACGGCCAGCTGCCGCCCGGGGTTTTTGGCAAAGATTTGATCCTCTACCTGATTGGCCAGGTGACCGCGGATGGCGCGACTTATATGGCGGCCGAATATACCGGGGAAGCCATTCAGGCTTTAAGCGTTGAGGGCCGTCTGACCATGTCCAACATGGCGATTGAAATGGGCGCCAAGGCGGGTCTGATGGAAGCCGATGAAAAGACCCTGGCCTGGGTTCGGGCGCACAGTAAACGCGAGCCGAAGCCGGTCTCCTCGGATGCCGATGCGGTTTACGCCAAGGTGCTCGAATTCGACGTGTCGAACCTGCCCCCGCAGATCGCCAAACCGCATACGGTCGATAACGTGGTTCCAGTTACGGAAGTGCTGGGCACCCCGATTCAGCAGGCGGTGATAGGCACCTGTACCAACGGACGCCTGGAAGACCTGCGGATTGCCGCTAAGATTTTGGAAGGCCGCCAGATTAACCCGAATGTAAGATTTATTGTGGCCCCGGCCTCGCGGCAAATCATGTTAAACGCCATTAAAGAAGGGGTTTTGCAGACCCTGATTGAAGCAGGCGCGGCGGTGGTTACCCCCGGCTGCGGACCTTGTGTCGGCACGCATAACGGGGTTCCTTCGGATGGCGAAAACGTGCTGTCAACCGCCAACCGCAATTTTAAAGGCCGGATGGGGAACAGCAAGGCGTTTATCTATTTAGCCTCACCGGCGACGGTTGCCGCTTCCGTGCTAGTTGGAGAGATCGCAGATCCCCGTGAGTTTCTGCGCTAAAAGGGGTGGAATAAAGGAAATGAATTTTGTTGGCAAGGCTCATAAGTTCGGGAATGACGTGAATACCGATTACGTTATTTCGGGCAAGTATAAATTTAAAACTTTAGATATGAAAGAATTAGCCAAGCACGTAATGGAAGATCTGGATCCGGATTTTTACGACAAGGTTGAGAAGGGTGATTTCATCGTGGCCGGGACTAATTTTGGCTGCGGCTCATCCCGGGAACAGGCTCCCTGGGCTGTAATCTACGCCGGGGTCAGCGCGGTAATCGCCAAGTCGTTTGCCCGGCTGTTTTACCGCAACGCGATTAACTGCGGTTTGCCCCTGATCGAGTGCGATACCGATCAGATCAACCCGGGGGATGAACTGGAAGTGGACCTGGCCGGCGGCGTGCTGTACAACCGCACCAGCGGTAAAGAACTGCAGATTACCCCTTTGCCCAAGGTGATGCTGAAAATCTTGCAGGAAGGCGGCCTAGCCGCGCACTTCCAAAAATATGGAACTTTTAATTTTGACTAGGCTAACTTGAGCGGTTTTGATTTGGGTTTTGATTTGGGGACTGTCCTTGGGGAACAGTCCCCTTTCCCTTTTCTCGATTTTCCGATATTGGGTGACAATCCCTTTTCGGTTTCTTTTTTCTGGCGAGGTTCTCCGCATGGGGAGCCTCGTTTTTTCGTTCTGGGGACGGACCCCTTTATCTTTTTTAGGAGACAGTCCCTTTTTGAGTCCCCTTTTTACTCTTTTTTTGACAGGGGACTGTCCCCCTTCCTTTTTGAATAAAAAAAAGCGGAAAAGAAAAGAATAGAAGCGGTAGCGAATGTCAAGCAAGCACAGCAAGACCGCGACACCATTTAAATTAAATTAAACCGCAAGTCCATATTCTATTCACAAAGAGGGGGAACACGATTGGTAACAACCAAGTTTGAACCGGGTGGAGTCACGGTATATCCTTACCCAGCCGGGCGCGGAGATCTGGTTACGATCGGTTACAAGGGTCTGCTGGCCAATTCGGGGGCGGATCAAGTTTATCTGCATGCCGGGTATGGTCCCACTTGGAGGGATTCCCAGTTCATTCGGATGATGCGCATCAATTCCGGCTGGGAGAGGACTATCGCTGTGGAGAATAAGGAAAGCCTGAATTTTTGTTTTAAAGACAGCGCCAGTAATTGGGACAACAACAATCAATATAACTGGTATGTGCCGATCCAATAATCCGAAAGCTAACCTAGGGTGAACCAATAGTTCCCAGCCTGATCGGGTAGGGAACTATTATTTTATGTTTGAGGCTTTAGTTTTAGAACTTAAAATCTGGAACTTGCCTTAAATAATTTTGCCGCTGTTTCCATATAATAGAGGTAATTTTGGAGGGGAAAGAAATATGCGCGTCTTAATGCTTTCCTGGGAATACCCCCCGGGAAATATCGGCGGTCTAGGCCAGCACGTGGCGGATCTGACCAAGGCGCTGGTACGCTTAGGCGTCGAAGTGCACGTAGTCTGTCCGGCTACGGATAACGCCCACGACTTTGAAAAGCGGCAAGGGGTTCACGTCCACCGCGTCCAGCCTTATCCGCTGTCCACCCCGGATTATGTCTCCTGGGTGCTGCAGCTGAATATAGCCCTTTTAGAAAAATCAATTGAGCTGTTAAACTCGGTTCGCCGGTTTGACCTGATTCACGCGCACGACTGGCTGGTGGCATACGCCGGCCGCGCGCTTAAACACAGTTATCAGCTGCCTTTGATGGCCACGATCCACGCCACGGAACACGGGCGCAATCATGGCCTGCATAATGAGGTGCAGCGTTTTATCGGCAGCGTTGACTGGTGGTTGACTTACGAAGCCTGGCAGGTCATCTGCTGCAGTTACTACATGCAGGACGAACTGCAGCGGGTTTTGCAGCTGCCCGTGGATAAAATCAAGGTGATCCGCAACGGCGTAAACCGGTCGGATTTTCAGGTGGATGAAGCGCAGAAAGCGCAGTTGCCGGCCTTCCGCAGCCGGTACGCGCACCCGGACGAGAAAATCATCTTTTACGTGGGCCGGCTGGTGCACGAAAAAGGCGTGCAGCTGCTTTTGGAGGCCGCGCCCTGGGTTTTGGCGGCGTATCCCAAGTGCAAGTTTGTGATTGCCGGGCAGGGGCCAAATGAAGGCTATCTGAAACAAAAAACCGGGGAAATGGGGACCCAGGGCCAGTTCTATTTTACCGGCTATATTGATGATTCCACCCGCAACTGTCTGTACCAATGTGCGGATGCCGCGGTATTTCCCAGCCTGTACGAACCCTTCGGCATCGTGGCTCTGGAAGCAATGGCTGCGGGCGCTCCGGTGATCGTGCCGGATACCGGCGGAATTTCGGAGCTGGTCAACTCGGGCTTTGACGGTTTAAAGTTCAATACCGGCTCCGCGGAATCGCTGGCCCACCAAATCATTCAGCTCTTAGGGCAGCCACAACTGGCGGAGCAGATGAGGCAGCAGGCTTATCGAAAGGTGGTAAACCATTTTTCCTGGGAAAATATCGCGGGTCAAACTATTTCCCTGTATAAACAGGTTCGGAAAGAAAAAGCCGAAAACGAGCGGCGGAAATTGTGGTCAGCTGCCGGGTCGGCGGATAGATCAGCAGCGGATCGGTCAGTGAACCGGTTCGCGGATAAAGGGGGCTCGGAAGTTGAAAGCAATCATCATGGCTGGTGGCGAAGGTACAAGATTGCGGCCGCTAACCTGCGAACGCCCGAAACCTATGGTGCCGGTGATGAACCGACCGGTGATGGAACACATCATTAAGCTTTTAAAAAGCCATAACTTAGAGGAGATTGGCGTCACCCTGCAGTACCTGCCTGACTGCATCCAAAATTACTTTGGCGACGGTGCGGAATGGGGGGTAAACCTCCGCTACTACGTGGAAGAAGTGCCGCTCGGGACTGCGGGCAGCGTTAAAAACGCCGAAGAGTTTCTGGACGACACCTTTTTGGTGATCAGCGGCGATGGATTGACCGACATCGACCTGAGCGCGGCCATCCAGTTCCATCGGGAGAAGCAGGCGGCGGCAACCCTGGTTCTGATGGAAGTGGATTCTCCCTTGGAGTACGGCGTGGTGATTACGGACCAGCAGGGGCGCATCACCAAGTTTTTGGAGAAGCCAAGCTGGGGCGAGGTCTTCAGCAATAAAGTCAATACCGGCATCTACATCCTGGAACCGCAGGTGCTGAGTTTCTTTGAACCGGGGCAGATTTTTGACTTCAGCAAAGACCTGTTTCCCCGTCTGTTGGCGGACGGGCAGCCCCTCTTTGGCTACGTGGCGCAGGGTTACTGGTGCGACATCGGTAATTTGGAGCAGTACCAGCAGGCACATTTTGATGTTTTAGCGGGCCGGGCGCGTGTTGACATACCGGGGGCTCTATGGGGTCCGGGACAAGGACAAGTACCGGGACAGGGGATCTGGCTGGGCCAGAACACGCAAGTCGACCAAACCGCGGAGATCAAGGAACGGGTGGTGGTTGGCGATAACTGCTATATTGGCCCGGGGGTGCAGATCGGGAGCGACTGCATCATCGGGGACAATGTGGTCATCGAAGAGCAGGCCAGCTTAAAGCGCAGTATTATTTTGGAAAATTGTCATATCGGCAAAAAGGCGCAGCTTAGGGGAGCGATTCTGGCTAACCAGGTGCAGGCGCAGAGCAATGTTTCGATTTTTGAGGGAGCGGTAGTCGGCGATGCCTGTATCCTGGGGCCGCACAGCCGGATTAAGCCGAACACCAAGGTCTGGCCTTTTAAGCGCATCGAAGCGGGCGCCCTGGTCAACGCCAGTTTGATCTGGGGCAGTTGCAGTCCCCGGGCTTTGTTCGGCAATCAGGGGATCACCGGGGAAGCGAATACTGAGATCACCCCTGGCTTTGCCGTAAAACTAGGGAGCGCCTACGGCACCTGGCTGGGCCCGGGAGCGGCGGTGGGGATCGGGACCGACGATTCGGCCATGGTGCAGGTGATCAAGCACGCACTTACGGCCGGTCTTTTGGCGACCGGGGTAGAGGTAAAGGACCTGGGCGCAGTGGCCGCGCCAGTTAACCGTTTCAATACGCGCCGGCTGGGCCTAAAGGGCAGTGTGCAAATCCAGATGCCAGCCCGGGGCGAGGCCCGGGTTAGTCTCGTTTTTTATGATTCCCGGGGCGTGGAGATCTCGCGGCTGGATGAAAAGAAAATCGAAAACACGCTGGCCATGGAAAACTTTCGGCAGGCGGAAGTGCATTTGGTAGGCCAATCCACGGCGGTAACCGATGCAGTGCCGGCCTATTTGGCTGGTTTAACAGAGCGGGTCAACGCGGCGGCAATCCGGCCGGGGCAATTTAAAGTAATCCTGGCCTTCCAGGACCCGGCTCTAGCGGGAATGGTGCAGCCGTTTTTAAATGAACTAGGGTGTGAAACGATTATCGCGGAAGATAAGATGGCGGAAGAAATGGACGGGGAAGATAAGATGGCTGAACCGAAGGCAAAAATTCAAGGCCAGGCGGCAATACCTCAAGACCATCCGCAACGCCAACAAGCCCCTAAAGACCGTCTGCAAGGTCGCCCAGCAGTGCCTCAAGGTATCGACCAGAACTACGAACATCTGACTCAAATGGTACTTGCAGAAGAAGCAGACCTAGGGATTATTTTTGATGCCAATTTGGAACGGCTGGTTTTAATCAGCGACCGCGGCCAGCTGATTAACGACGAACTGTATACGGTGCTCCTTTCGCTGCTGCTATTTCGGCTGCAGCCAGGCAAGGTGGTGGCCGTGCCGGTTACCGCGCCGAGCATAATTGAACGGATGGCGGAGCAGTTGGATGGAAAAGTGATTCGGACGAAATCATCCGCCCAATCGTTTATGGATCAATTGTTTAATGCGGAAAGCGGATTAAACAACCCAGCTACGGATATTGGATTAAATCCGGTCACGGGCAGCGGGTTAAATATGATTAGCCAGAGCAAAGATAATTTTAGAAACAATTTGATTGGAAATAAATTGAATACAGTTGCCGTTTCCCAATTTCTGCTTTTCGCCGATGGGTTATTGGCCTTGACGCAGCTTTTGGCACACCTTGGGGAAGCGGAAATAACCCTTTCCGAGCTTTTAGCCGAGATTCCCGATTTTTACTTAAGCAAGCAAATCATTAACTGTCCCTGGGAAGCGAAAGGCAAGGTAATCCGGACCCTGATTGAAGAAAAGCAACAGGAACCCGAGTCCCTAGAACTGTTGGAAGGGGTTAAAATCCACCACCCGCAGGGCTGGGTCTTAGTTGTTCCGGACGGAGAGCAAGCGGTTTGCCGCGTTTATGGCGAAGGTTTTTCGCAGGAAATCGCCGAGTCTTTAACCGACTGGTACTCCGACCGCATTCGGGAGATCGGCCAACCAGAGCTAAATCTTAAACCTTAAATTATGACTTTATTAACCGAAAATTTGCCTAAATAAAAATTTAATCCTTATATGATCAAAAAATATAAGCGCCTCGGGCAAGATTCCGGGGTTTTTTCTTGCATGCTCCTTTGCGATCAAGAATTGACGGGGGTAAAGTTCCGGCAAACTTAAATTTCCGTAAAAATAAAAAAAGTAAGGGTCATAGTAACCACGAGCGCCAGATCCAGCATCTGCTAGAGATCTTGGCCGGATCTTGGAATCCGGTTGTTCACAATCCTAGGCAATCATGAACTGATTTCTTTCTGCCAATCGCTAAATGGGCTTCTGCCCAATAGTATTACAGAAATGAAATAATCGGATGCCAATGATCTCGGATTAATAAGGCTCACTTGAACCTCATTAATTTAGCTCGGTTACTATGAACCCTTACAATTTTATTATCTCCAGTTGTAAATTTTATATGCGTTACTGAAGCTGAGTTTTTGGCACGTAAATATTGGCTCGTCTGGAGCGTTTCACGCTTTTTATTTGTCTTTATACCTTCGACCCATGTGTTTAATGACCGCTCAGCAAGACTTCATTCTAAAATCCTACATATCTGAACGCCCCTGCTCTACTTTCTCGCTACATACCCACGGCCAGAGACAGCGGAGGAAGAAGCCCGGACCCGCGGTAATCTTTCCGATAAACCCGATAGTTTATATTTGGGAAGATGTTGTTTTTCTGTTCCAAATAATTAAGCCAGCTTTCATCCACCCCGCCGTCGTTTATTTCAGCGTAGAGCCGGTTAAAGTTCAGCAAATGGGCTTTCGTGCGCTGCACCGCGTAATCTACGGCCGTATCGGTTTTCATGATAAATGCCCAGTCGCTGCTTTGCGCCAGCAGCAATTCCCGGGCCGCCTGATTCAGGCCTCGGGCTGTGAGACCATCAGCCGCTGGATGTCTATCCGCCAGTTCGACCATGCGATCCGCGGCCTTGTGCAGGTGCCGATAAATCCAATCGTTGCTCTTTTCCAGCCAGACCTCGCTGTATCCCTTATTGCCCCAGCTCGACTGCGCCGGGGTTGCCACTTGGTTCATTGGATAAAGCTTCAGGTATTCACTGGGGGTTATGGGTTTTACAATACTTTGGTCGTAGTGCAGCTTTTTAAAGAGAAAACCTAGGAACTGAGGACCTTCAAACCACCAGTGGCCGAACAGCTCCGCGTCATAAGGCGAAACGATTATCGGCTGCCGGTCCAAAATGCCGCTCAACCATTCCACCTGTTTTTCCCGGTTGAACATAAAATTGCCCGCGTGAGCCGCGGCCCTATCCATAGCCCATTCCGGGACATAAGGCTCTTTGTGGTTGCTTTTACCGGTAATGCGGTAGTACTTTAACCCTGTGTGCAGCCGAATCCCGTCGGGATGGATATAGGGGCCGATATATTCCTCATCCAAGTCAAAACCAATATCCCGGTAGAATTCCCGGTAATTAAAATCCCCGGGATAGCCTTCCTCGGAACTCCAGACTTGTTTGGAAGACTCGGCGTCCCGGCCAAAGGCCGCCACTCCCGAAGGACAGTAGATTGGGGCAAAGATCCCGTACTTCGGCCGCCGAGAAGCATATAAAACGCCGTGGGTATCGGTCAGAAAATAGCGGATTCCGAACTCCTTCAGCAGTTCGTCCAGACCCGGGGTATAGGCGCATTCGGGCAGCCAAAATCCCTTCGGATTGCGGCCAAAATGCTGCCGGTAGTTTTCCACCCCTACCGCGATTTGGGCGCGGGCAGCCTGCGGATTCAAAAACATCAGCGGCAAAAAGCCGTGCGTGGCGGCACTGGCAATGATTTCCAGGTTGCCGCGGTCCTGCCAACGTTTAAATCCATTAACC
>CAZKWP010000002.1:0-3290 GCA_964556555.1 uncultured Syntrophomonadaceae bacterium | reverse complement strand
TTATACTGCTGGGTAAAAACGTAATGGGATCTTTGGAAGAGGTCGTGGTACATCCAGGCCAAACGGTGAAACTCGGGCTGGTTTTTGGTTCGCTCAATCTCTTTGCCGGCAAGCTCGATCAGTTTTTCTAAATGCTTGACGTAACGATCCTGCAGTAAGGAGTCAGAAAACATGGAAACCAGCGGCGGAGTCAGGGACATGGTAATCCGAAAATCCACCTGGTATTTGGCTAAGTCTTCAAACATATCCAATAACGGGATATAAGTTTCGGTTATAGCTTCATAAAGCCACATCTCCTCTAAAAAATCCGGGTATTCCGGGTGTCGGACAAAGGGCAGATGCGCATGGAGTACGATAGACAGAAAACCTTGAGGCAATATAATTCATTCCTTTCCAATAGACTATACTTAATTTTGATTGCTGTAGTCTTGCTTTGGCCGCGGCATAGGCGAACTGACCCCCATCTCAAATTTGGCCAGCTCTTCCGCCAACGATATGCTGTACGCAAAATGGGGCGAGGAACCGCCGAGAGGCTGATCCAGACGCTGATACAGTTTGCGGTCATATTCACTTAAAAGCATCCACTGCTCGTCAATCAGACTGGAAACGCAGTTCGCCGGCGTCGTCACAAAATTTGAGCGTGCCAAAACCACGAATTGATTATCAATAATCAGGCCCCGGTCGATGCAGTAGGTTCGATTGGCCTGACCTACTTCGACGTGCCACTGCAGGGAAAACCGACTAATCTGGAGATCAAAATAATGATTGGCGTTATAGCCGTTGAACAATAAATCCGTGGTGTCATAAACTCGCAGTACGTGCTGCCCTCTCTCCCAGGCCTCGGGTCCAAAGCAACGGCAGACTTCTTGGATCTTCGCAAAATTGGTTTCCCAGTAAGCAAAAATCCACTCGGGATCGCGAGCCAGCAGGGTAATCTGGTTATCCCCATATCCTTCAGGCAGTTCCCCCGGATACTCAACCGGCCGATGCTGAACCGGCTGGGCGTGCGCAAGTTTTTGGGTGATTTCGGGATCCGCTAATTTAATGGTCGACGGCGCCCAGCTTTCGCTAGAGCCGGCAAGCGTAGTCTGGGACTGCGCGCGTTTAGCGGGTTTCGTGGATTTATCGGGTTTAGCGTCCGCAATTGTAGTGTCTGCGGGTTTGGTTTCCCGGTTCAAATCCCGGCTAAAACTAGGAACCGTCGGATTGCTGTTTCCCGACGGAGCCCATTTGTGAAAGTCTTTTCCTAAGTAATCGAGATCATTCAAGCCTAAATCGCCCCCAATTTCGTAATTAGCTTTTGCGGCAGCTCCTTGCAGACCGCCTGGTCCGTCCTTATCAACTCGGTTTTTGGCCGATTGATTATTGGGAAATCTATTTAATGGATCGTCTGATCTGGTGCTGCCGTTTTTCGGTTTCCCACGGCCAAAAAAAGGTTTGTTTTGGGCGGAAGTGGCATTTAGGCGCATTATAGCAATCACGCCAATGATCCCAAGAGCTAGGCCCATAATAATAAAGGTAACCGTTTCCATTTTTCTTTTCCCCCCTGCTTATTTCGTGGCTTAGCAGTCTGCAAATATCTATGTAAATGGATGAAATTCCTTGGGTTTGTCAGGGTGGAGATCGCTCATAGCAAGCTTTTTGTATTCTTTACGGGTTTTATTATTCCCTTAGATAAAAGGTTTATTTACTTTTAAATTAGTTAAATCCTAGATTTCAAAATTTCAGATTTTCACAAATCTATAAAAATAAACAAACTTGCGAAAACTGAAAGCGATTAAATCAAGGTTGGCTGGGAATCCGCTTGGAAGTCGACAGCGGGTCGGCAGTCGATTATACTGGAAACAGCTGGTTTAGGGAGGGATATTTTTGGCGGGAAATCCAGTTCCCTGGAAAGGCCAAGAGGTATTGCTGGTTCTATTAACCCTGATTGGCGTGAATTGGTTTTTTGGCGTAATGTTCCAGGGAACGGCTGCTTCTACCATCGAATTTTTTATGGCTGTTGCCACGACTCAAGCTTTCGCGGTTACCGGACTGGTAGTTTATTTTGTGCGGAGCAGATACCGTTTATCCTGGGCTTATCTGGGTTTAACCTCGGTTCCGGTGTCCCGAATTTTAGCGGCTGGTCTTGGCGGCGGTATTTTATTATTTTTTTCGGTTTCTTTAATGTCGCTGCTTTTAAACTGGCTGGTCCCGCAGCCCGTGGAACCGCAGCCCTACGTCGAAATTTTTTTGTCGGCCGAAAATATCTGGCAGATTTTGGGTCTGGTTTTGGTGGGCTCGGTTATTGCCCCGCTCAGTGAGGAAATTTATTTCCGCGGCTTCCTGTACCCTTACTTTCGGGAGCGGCTGGGGGTTGACCTTGGCCTGTGGGCTTCCGCCATCATTTTCGGCACGCTGCACTTGGATTTGATCCGCTTTGTCCCTTTGACCCTGGGCGGTTTTGGCCTGGCTTTGATTTACCAGCGGACCGGTTCTTTGTGGGCTTCCATCATCGCCCACGGCGTCTGGAACGGCATTATGACCTTTTTAGTTTACTGGTCAACCCGGACGGGAGTTATGTAAGACCAGCGGGACTCGTCAGAAGGTAAGTTTAAAAGCTATATAGGTTAAATTGAAAGATAAGTTAAGTTTAACTAAAGCCGAAAGCTTTAATGAAGTTTTAATGAAGGTGAAGTTTAAATATGGATAAAAGCTTGAACGTTTACAACCATGAGCCGGCTCAGCCAGAAGGGGTGCCAGGGAGGACGCTGGGCACGGAACTCGTTTTAAAAATTGAGGGACTGACTCATCAAGGTGAAGGGGTCGGCCGGGCCGAGGGGCAGGTCGTTTTTGTGGTTGGGGCGTTGCCAGGGGAAACGGTGCGCGCCCGGGTGGTTGCCGCCCAAAGCCGTTTGCTGCGGGGAGACCTGCTCGAAGTGCTGGAAGCTTCTCCGCAGCGGATTGAGCCAGCCTGCGAATATTTATCACAATGCGGCGGGTGCAATTTGCAGCACGCAGATTATGCGGAGCAGCTGCGCTTAAAGCAGCAAATCGTCAAACAAGCGCTGCAGCGGATCGGCCGGCTGCAGGTGGAGCAGGTTAAGCCAACCTTGGGCATGGCGGATCCCTGGCGGTACCGGAATAAGGCAGAACTGCATGTGGAAGCGGCCCCAGGGCGGGGAGAGGTCCGCTTAGGCTACTATCAGCCGGGCAGCCATCGGGTAATCGATATTGCGGACTGCCGGCTGATCCCGGTCGAGCTGCGGGAGATTTTGGCCGCGGTTAAGGCCGGGTTAAAGGAATTACTA
>CAZKWP010000001.1:7848-58085 GCA_964556555.1 uncultured Syntrophomonadaceae bacterium | reverse complement strand
TTAATGACCCGGAGGAGCAATTAAAATTTATTGTGTATTGGCTGGAGCAGGAATTTTTTAATTTACTGTTCTTTACTATGAGAATATGGAGAGGACCTTATGTCGAGAAGCAGCAGCCTACCCGTTATCATTATTGGCGCTGGGACGACCGCTCATCTGACAGCCCAGCGGATTGCCGAGCACCGGGAAACCCTGCAGATTGAATGGGGGTGCAGCACTGAACTGCCTTTGTTGACCCAGCCGGCCGGCCAGAGCAGTCCTATTTTTGCGCGACCTGATTGGACAAGGATCAAGGCTGAGGCTATCCTTCACTGGTCGGGACAGATCGGGAACTTTAAGCTGACGATTCGGGAATCGGATGGTTCGGTAAGGTGGCTAAGTGGTGGCGCGGTGATTTTAGCGCTGGATGGTCCGACCACCTTGCCGAGTTGCCTGCGTTCGCTCCCAGGTGAATCGCTGCAGGCTTTTGCCCGGGAAATTGGGGTCAGCTTGTTTAGTCCGCTGATCTCCGAAGCAGAGAGGACCGGTACTGCCCAGACTACCCGAATGACCGGATCTCACTCCATCGCTTTACTGCTTGGCCAAAGCGGGATGGAAGCCTCACTCTCCACGGCGCTGGTTTTAAAGGGCGCCTTAAAATTACGGACTGAGTTTAATACCGAGGTCCAGGTTTTATACCCGGAATTAGCAGTGGCCGCCGGGAATCTGGAAAAATTGTACCAGGAAGCCAGGGATGCTGGCGTGCGTTTTTATCGTTATCCTAAACCGCAGCCGCCGCAAGTCCGGGAGGAGGCCGGGGTGAAAACACTGGTTTTCTCCGATCCTTTATTGCCGCCGGATTTTCCCCCTTTAGAAATTACCGCAGATCGTCTGGTCATTGCCGAAGAGTATTTACCGGCTCCAGAAATTAAACATTTGGCGGAATTGGCCGGTTTAGCGATTGATGGGGAAGGTTTTTTAGGGGCGGAAGAACTGCCTTTTTGGGCCGGCCGTACTAATCGGCGGGGTATTTACGCGCTTGGTCTGCTGCGCGGTCCGGCCCGGGCCCTCGACTTACTGGAGGAGCTCGCAGCAGTCGAGGTAGATTTAAACGCTTGCTTAACCAATCTTGAGCCAAATCCGGCCGCCCAGGTCGACCCGCAGCGCTGTGTGATCTGCTTAACCTGTTACCGCGTCTGTCCCCACCGGGCGGTGGAATTAGTCTACGCTCCGGGGCCAGTGCCGCAGAACAAACTAAACCAGCAGGTGGCCTGGATTCATCCTCAGGCGTGTCAAGCCTGCGGAACCTGCATAGCCGAGTGTCCAGCGCAGGCCATCCGGTGGGCTGATGCTCCGGAGTCAAACCTGTCGCCGGACCAGGAATTACTCCTTGGCCGAACCAGACTTTACCGAGTCCCGGCAGCCTACGTTCCATCAAAAAAGGAAGCGCGGCCATTAGTCCGCCTCGTGGCTTTGGCTTGCATTAACTCGGGTTATCTGGCGTTCCAAAATTTGACTTCAACTTTACCGGTTTTTAACTCTAATGTATTGGAGGAACAGTCTGGGGAAATCGTGGCGCGGATTAAAGTCCAGGCCGTTCCCTGCGCCGGCAGTCTCGATGTCTTAACGGTACTGAACCTTTTTACCGAAGGAGCTGACGGCGTTTTAATCTGTGCTTGTTATCCCCAGGCGTGTCTGCACGGAAACGGGCCGGGGAGCGCGCGCCGGCGCTGGCCGGTTACGCGGAATTATCTGCAGATGCTGGGCTGGCAGGACCGGGTGGCTCTAGTTTCCCTGGCTGGACCAAACCCGGCCCAACTGACGGATAGCCTGCGACAACTGGCATTAAATATCAGGGATTTAGGTGGTGGGATGGTTGATAATTGCTGAAAGGAAGCCCTTAACCGAAATTCGCCGTTTACTGGAACCTTACCAGCGCGTCCTGGTCCTGGGGTGTCGGGGCTGTGTGACCGTCTGTATGGCCGGAGGGGCCAAGGAAACAGCGGTGTTAAGCGCTTGGCTACGATTGGCCAGTCGGGAAGCGGGCCAGGAACAACAAGTTCTGGAGGATACCGTGGAACGACAGTGTGAATATGAATTTATCCGGCCCTTAACCGGCCGTTTGAACGAGGAGTTTCCAGTGGAGGCGATCCTCTCCCTGGGCTGCGGAATCGGGGTCCAGGCCCTGGCTGATTGTTTTCCGGATTTGCCGGTTTTGCCGGGTCTAAATACCAGTTTTCTGGGGATGCCGGAGCGAACCGGCGCTTGGGTGGAACGCTGCCATGCCTGCGGGCAATGCCTTCTCGACCAGACCGGGGGCATTTGTCCGATTGCGCGCTGCGCCAAAAACTTGCTGAACGGACCGTGTGGCGGCTCCCAGGCTGGCCTCTGCGAAATCGGCAACGGAACCCCCTGCGCCTGGAGTCAAATCCATGCCCGTTTAGCTCGGCTAAATCAGCTCGATAAATTAACGGATCTGGCTTTACCGAAGAACTGGTCCCTGGACCGGGATGGGGGACCAAGGCGTTTGACCCGGGAAGACTGGGAGGAGGAGACCTAAGTGAAATCAAACAGTAATTTAGAAAAGATATTGACTGCCGGTCACTTTGCGGTCTGCACGGAAATTGGTCCTCCCAAAAGCTGTGACGCGGAAGTAATCCGGCGCCACGCCGAAACCCTGCGCGGGTATGCCGATGCTTTTAATGTAACCGACAACCAAACCGCGATCGTCCGGCTGTCGAGCGTCGCGGCTTCGGCAATTTTAACCCGCCTGGGACTTGACCCGGTTCTGCAGATGACCTGCCGCGACCGCAATCGGATTGGCCTGCAATCCGATTTGCTGGGGGCAGCCGCTCTCGGCATCAATAATGTCTTGTGTCTGACCGGGGACCACCAGAGTTTCGGCAATCATCCTGAGGCGAAAAACGTTTACGACTTGGATGCCATTCAGCTTATCCATACCGTAAAACAGATGCGGGATGAAGGAAGATTTTTGTGCGGTGAGGAAATGAAAGTTCCGCCGCGGCTGTTTATCGGCGGGGTGGCCAATCCGTTTGCGGATCCGTTTGAGTTTCGGGTAGTCCGGCTGGAAAAGAAAATCGCTGCCGGCGCCGACTTTATCCAGACCCAGGCGATTTTAGACCTGGAACGCTTTGAGCGTTTTATGGAACTTGTCCGGTCCAGGGGTTTGGACCGAAGGGCCTATATCCTGGCTGGGTTGATGCCGATTAAATCAGCCAAAATGGCCCGCTACATGCAAAAAAACGTGGCCGGGATGATGGTGTCAGAGGATATCTGCAGGCGCCTGGAAAAGGCCGAAGACGTGAAAGCAGAGGCCGTCGAACTGGTAGTGGAACAAATCAGGCAGGTGCAAAACATAAAGGGTGTAGCCGGGGTGCATTTGATGGCCGTGGCTTGGGAGGAAATCATTCCAACAATTGTGCAGAAGGCCGGTCTCTACCCCCGGCCGGCAGTCTAAGGGGGTGCAGCGGGTGGATTACCAAGTTATTATTGTAGGAGGCGGTCTGGCTGGTTTAAGCGCGGCCCGTGAACTAACCCGGGCCGGGCTTACAGTCCTGGTAGCCGAAAAAAGTCCATCCCTGGGCGGACGGGCCGCCAGTTTAGCCTGTATGGCCACGGCCGAGTGCCAAAAGTGCGGCGTCTGTTTACCAGGTCAGGTTCAGCAGGAATTGGCGCACCAGCCCGGGCTTTCGGTTTTAACCCGTCATGAAGTGCTGGAAATAATCCCGAAACCAGAATTAAAGCCTGAGCCGGCACCGCCGTCGTTTCCTCTTTATACGGTTAAATTAAAGCGGTTTGGTATGGAAGGGTCAGGCTCGGCAGCTGAATTTATAAGTTTCATCACCCCAACGGTTTTAATCGCCTCCGGCTATCAGCCGTTTCCGGCCGGTCTTCGGGGGGAGTTTGGCTATGGCCGATACCCGGGAGTTATATCCAGTCTGGATTTGGAACGGATTTGGCAGGAACATAGCAGTCTGGCCCCGGTTTTTGGGGGATTGCGCCGGGTAGCCTTTATTCAGTGCGTGGGCAGCCGGGATCGTCGGGGAGGAAACCCTTTTTGTTCAAAAGTATGCTGTGGTTATGCGGGCCGGATGGCCCGGCGGATTAGGTGGGAGTCAGCGCAGACGAACGTCACGATTTTTCATCAGGATTTCCAGGCCCGTCAAGCACTTTGGTCGGCTCTGACTGCCGCGGATCCTGGAATCACTTTAATCCGCAGCCTGCCTTCTCAAGCGTATCAGCTGCCGGGACAGGGCGTCGTTTTAAATTGGGAAGCTGCCCCGGCCGGGGGGAACCAAACAGCGGAATTTGATCTGGTGGTGCTTTCCGTAGGGATTACAGCGGGCGATTTTAACGCTGCGGCAAAGAAAAGTCTGGGAATTGCCCAGGATTTGGGCGGCTTCTTGGCTGATTCCGACTTGGCCTCCGGCGTTGCTGGCGACCCCAGTCGGGCCGGGATTTTTCTGGCCGGCACCTGCGGTGGTCCGGCGGATCTGCCGACCACCTTTGCCCAAGGGAAGCGCGCGGCCGGTCAGATTATCAAATATTTGAACTGGTGCGCTATCGGAGGATCTGCCGGCTGACGCTGCAGCCGGGCTAATAAATGGTCCAAGGTTTCTGCATAGGTCTGCAGCAACTTAAATTCTTTCGGGTTGGAGAAGTAACCCAGTTCCATATCGTGCAAGGCAATCAGTCTTGCCTGGATTAATTTGTCCGCGAGATCCATTTTCGGGGAGCGGAAATAAGTGCTCACCCGATTTAAAATTTTGGCTTCCTGGCTGCTTAAAGCCTCAATAAACAGCATTTCAGAATCCATTCTTGAACCTCCAGTTTTAATTTTTTATAATTTTAAAAAGTAAATCTGCAACTCCAACTAGCATATGCTGCCCGGCCCAATTTAATGATAGGTAATTTTAGTGAATTTTTTTTGGCATGTTCTCACGCTCATTTGAATAGTTTTTAATGAGTTTAGTGATAGGTGGTGCAGAAAATGCCGGATAAAACTTCACGGCAGCTCGAGGCTGAAATGCTGGAGAAAGTAGACGAACTGATCGACTGTTTAATGGCCAGCGGACTGGCGGCAGGGGATAAGCGCGATCAGGAATTAAAGGCGGGAGTTAATAAAATCAAACAGATAGCGGACCTGTTTTTGGCTAACTACCCTCAGGCCGTTGAATATTTGGATTTGGCTTTGAAGGAAATGGTGGGTCAAAAATTAGCGGATCCTAAACTATTGACCTCGTTTTTAAACCTGTCGGATAACCTGGAAGAGGTCATCCAGGAAGGCCTGCGGCAATTTAATTCGGGAAAGCAGGTGCCTTTTGAACCAGACGGACTGGAAAAATCGGGTTGGCTGGGAACCGCCCCGCATCTAACCTTGGTGGATAACTCCAGGCGATTGGAAACCGGCCAGGAGGCACTGGTTGATTTAAACCGCCTAAGCGACAAAAGCGAAGGCGCTGCTGTCAGGTCAGAAAGGGAGATCGGGGGAGCGGCCGGCACGGTCAGCCAAGCCAATAAGGCTGGTCAGCTTACGCCAGGTGAAGCTTCAAAAGTGCAGCCAAAGTTCAATGCCGAAAAACAAGTGGCGCTGGATCCTTTGGAATGGTCGCTTTCGGTACTTTACCCGGGTGAGCGCCGGATTGCAAACTATACCCAAGGGAACCGGACCGTGCTATGGTATCTACCGGAACAGAAACTGGCGCTCGAATGGCTTTCGGCGGATCAGCAGCCGGAAAACGCAGCCAAACGTTTCTGGGAGCAGCGGGGGATTTCCCTGGTCGGGTTAAGCCAGGCGGATCTTGGCAATCACCGCGCCATTGAACGCCAAATCCGCCGGCAACTTAGGTGATTGACTCCGGGAAATAAGGGTGTTAAAATGACAACTAATAAGATATGAAATCAGCGATGAACGGGATAGTAATTGGCAATCTTCGTCCAGCGAGCCGGCGGGGGTGGAAGGCCGGTCGGAGAAACCAAAGAAAGCCACCCGGAAGCTGTCGGTTGAAAAACCATTCCACGTGGGCATTAAGCTTAGCCTAAGTGAATGGTCCAGTAGATCTGATCGGTTATCCCTCCGTTAAAGGGAATTTTGAGGTGGGCTTTAACAGCCAATTAGGGTGGTACCGCGAGATAAGTCTCTCGTCCCTTGGGGAGAGAGGCTTTTTTATTATTTAAGGGAAGGGAGCGGAAATATTTGCGCGAAGTCCTCGAATTGTTGCAGGAAGACGGCCGGATAACCCCGGAAGAGATTGCGGTGCGTCTAGGCCGTGAAGTAGACTGGGTAACCAAGGTACTGACGGAACTGGAAAAAGAAAAAGTAATTTTAAGTCATAAGACCTTGATTAATTGGGACCGCATCGGCGGTAACGGCGTTACGGCCGTAATTGAGGTAAAGGTCACCCCGGAACGGGAAGTGGGTTTTGAAAAGGTGGCGGAACGCATTTATCGCTTCCCGCAGGTCAGAAGCGTGTACCTGATGTCCGGCGCCTATGATCTGCTGGTAACCATTGAAGGCAAAAGCATGCAAGAGGTAGCCTTTTTCGTTGCCGAAAAACTGGCGACTTTGGAGCACGTGCAGGGTACGGCTACCCATTTTGTATTGAAGAAATATAAACAAGACGGGGTTATCTTTGAAGACAGTGAAGAAGATTTTAGATTGGTGGTGACCCCATGACCAAAAATAACAGGAAGGAATCCGACCTTACCGTGGTCAGGCCAAGGAAGGCCAAACCGGCCTGGGACCCGGCCGCCTGTGTTTCACCGCTGGTTCGGGATATGCCGCCTTCCGGCATCCGGAAGTTTTTTGATTTAGTCTCCCAGACCGAAGGGGTTATCTCCCTGGGCGTTGGCGAACCTGATTTTGTCACGCCCTGGCACATTCGGGAGGCTTGCGTTTATTATTTGGAGAAGGGGCATACCAGCTACACCTCCAATTGGGGTCTGCCGGAACTGCGGGAGGAAATTGCCCGCTATTTGCATCGTAAGTTTAATTTAATCTATCGCCCGGAAAACGAAATTTTAGTAACCGTAGGGGTTAGCGAGGCGGTAGACATTGCCTTAAGAACCGTTCTTTGTCCTGGGGATGAAGTGCTGATTCCCCAACCCTGTTTTGTTTCCTATGAACCTTGCGTCAACATGGCCGGAGGAAAAGTGGTCGGGGTCGTCACCCAAGCCGAAGATGAGTTTCGGCTGACCCCGGAAAAACTGCGCGCTGCCATTACCCCCCAAAGCAAGGTGCTGATCCTGGCTTTTCCCAGCAATCCCACCGGCGCGGTGATGCAGCTGGAGCATCTGCAGGCAATCGCGGAGATAGTAAAGGAGCATAACCTTCTGGTCATCTCTGACGAAATCTACGCTGAGCTTACTTATGAAGGCAAGCACGTTTCGATAGCTTCTTTGGAGGGAATGGCGGAACGGACTTTGGTCATGAACGGTTTTTCTAAAGCCTTTGCCATGACCGGCTGGCGGTTAGGGTATGCGGCCGGCCCGGCTCCGATTATTGAAGCCATGTGTAAAATCCACCAGTACGTGATTATGTGCGCGCCGACGCAAGCCCAGCGGGCCGGCGTGGAAGCGCTGCGGAACGGGGAGTCGGAGGTTTTGCGGATGGTTCACTCCTACGATCAGCGCCGGCGTCTGATGTTGCAGGGATTCAGGGACTTAGGGCTCGACTGTTTTGAACCCAAAGGGGCTTTCTATACGTTTCCTTCCATAAAAAAGACCGGCTTCTCCAGTGAAGAATTTGGCGAAAAACTGTTGGCCCAAGAAAAAGTAGCGGTAGTCCCTGGCAACGCCTTTGGTCCGTGCGGAGAAGGTTTTATCCGCTGCTGTTATGCGGCGTCTCCCAAAAATATTGAACAGGCCATTGAACGAATCGGCCGGTTTCTTCGTCGGCTTAACTTTAGTTAAGTGAATTAAGCTTAACAATTAGTCGAAATGGTAAGAAAACTCGGTGATAATAGTTTAAAGCCCGTAAATGGGTGGGGCAGGATTTGGATTCTTCTCTGTCGAAGTATTTAATCAGCAAAACGACCAAGTGGCGGTTTACCGCCATTTTCGGTTTATGCCATAAAACCCAGAATCAGTTAAACTTGGAAGAGCAATCTAGCTGAGAAAATACTTCCCCGCAGGAGGATTAACGATGGACGGGTTTAGTGCAGCCGAGATTAAAGTCCTTAACCAGTATGCAATCCTGTCGCCTAGTGGACGCAGGCAGTTGGAATCTTACCTGGACTACTTAACGGAACAGCAGTGTCGGAGTGAATTATCGGCCCAGTTGTTAAATAATAACTGGCTTCATAATCAACTTTTGGGGCTTGGCCGATTGTCCGAGATTTCGGAGGACTACTGTCATGAGGTTTTGGAGCGGGTCGATCGGCTCAAGGTTTATTGCCAAGGTATTTACGAGCAGTTATTTAACAAGTACGCGATGGTTTTAAACGATTTTTCCGTTTTAGGCGGAGTGCTGGATTGGATTTTAACCGGCTTAAAGCAGATTGACGATGCGGCCCATGCCCAAAATCCCCGGCGCACCCAGTTGGAAATCATGGATTTATTAGAGACCCACAGAACCTTAACCCAGAGCAAAGTGAAAAGCAAAGTTTTAACGATGGAAAAACACTTGATGAACTATTGTTAGATTAAGGGAGGCTAAACCGTGAAAATACAATTCTTGGGGGCAGCGCGGACCGTCACCGGATCTTGTTACCTGGTGGAAACCCAAAAAAGTCGCTTCCTCGTGGACTGTGGTTTGTTTCAGGGTTCCCGGGAGATTAAAGAAAGAAACTATGCCAGTTTTGTGTTTGATCCTACAAAGATTGATTTTCTGATTTTAAGCCACGCGCATATCGACCATTCTGGGATGATTCCCAAATTGTATCGACATGGTTTTAAAGGCCCGATTTACAGCACTGCGGCTACGGCTGACCTTTGTGAAGTAATGCTGCCCGATAGCGCACACATTCAGGAGATGGAGGTAGAGCGCAAAAATCGAAAGAATATGCGGGCGGGTTGCCCTGAAATCAACCCCATCTATACGGTTAAAGACGCGGAAGAGTGCATAAAACTTTTTCGTCGGGCCGGTTATGCCGAAACTATGACCGTCACTCCCGAGATCACGGTGCGTTTCCAGGATGCGGGACACATCCTGGGTTCGTCCTTAATTGAGATTTGGGTACAGGAAGACGGCCGGGAGATCAAGATGGTCTTCAGCGGGGATGTGGGCAATTACAATCGGCCTTTAATGAAGGATCCGACCATTATTGAAACCGCCGACTACCTATTTTTAGAATCAACCTATGGCAACCGGACGCATAAGCCGTATAAGGATATGAAAGATGATTTCCGGGAGATTATCGTACGTACCATCGGCCGGGGCGGGAATGTGATCATCCCGGCATTTGCCGTGGAACGGACCCAGGACTTGATTTACACGTTAAGCAGTCTGATTAAGGAACAGGCGCTCCCAAAAGTACCGATCATTATCGACAGCCCCTTAGCCATTCGCGCCACGGAGGTTTTTCGACGGCACATAAAAGAGCTGGATTCCGACACCCAGGACATGATTAAAAGCGGGAATAATCCTTTCGAGATTCCTGGTTTGCGATACTCCATGACCTCTGAGGAATCGAAGTCTTTGAATGAAATGAAAGGCGGAGCGATTATCATCTCAGCCAGCGGCATGGCCGATGCCGGCCGCATCAAACACCACCTGAAACACAATCTCTGGCGGCCCGAGTCTTCCATCGTCTTCGTGGGTTATCAGGCTGAAGGCACTTTAGGGCGCCGGATACTGGATGGAGAAAAAAAGGTTAAAATTCACGGCGAAGAAGTCCAGGTTAGAGCGCAAATCCATAACCTGGAGGGATTCTCTGGGCATTCCGACCAGGATAAGCTGCTCCAATGGGTTAAACGTTTCCGCGTCGGTCCTGGCTGTATCTTTGTTGTACATGGGGAAGCTGAGGCTTCCGAGAACTTGGCCCAGCTTATCTCCGACCAAACCAAGATTCCTACCCGCATTCCCTATTGGCTGGAAGTGGCGGAACTGCCCCCGATTACGGTCCGTGCTGCGGAACCGGCTTCGGAAAGTAAGGTCCTGGATGAGGCGGAGCTTTGTGCGCAGATTGAACGGAGATATACGCAACTGCGCCTGAAGCTGCGGGAATTAGTAGAACGCGGACTGGACGATAAGCGGTACGAGCTGACTTTAGAACAGATTAAAGAACTGGAAAATCAAGTGGTTGCCTGTACCTTGGCTGGAAACCTGGAAGAGCCGCGTTAGAATACAGATTATTAATAACTGAACGATAAAGTACAGGCATTTGCCGGCAGGGCTTAAAAGCAGACAACAAAGACGGATAACGGCCATTGGTCAACTAGGCATAAACTAGGAAGGATGTTATAATTAGTCGTTGTCATTTAATCGGAGAAAGGATTGGTAGGATTGGCAAGCAAGACCAATCTGATAGCCGAGTTTGGCCGGGATTTGCTCGACCAAGGGTACACCAGCGTACCCAATTTATTGTTGCGTGCTTACCGGAGTATGGGGATCAGCGATCAGGAAATGATTGTGTTATTACACTTAATTCATCTGAGCTCTGAGCACAAGAACTTACGGCTAGTGACCGAAAACCTGCAGGACTTGATGAGCTCTTCGGCCGGAGAGATTGAGGATTGTTTAGAACATTTGCAGGAAAAAAAGGTTTTAGCCATAGACGAATTGATCGACGCCGAGTCTTTGGAAATAATCCCGGTCTATAATCTGAAGGGACTGTTCGATAGATTAGCCGAGGTCTGGGCCTTGGAGAAGAATAACCAATTTGAGGCACAGCAAAAACTATTACAGGCTCGGAAGGATAAACAGCGGAAGGCCGCCAATTCTAATTTGGCTAAAAAAACGGCGGTCGCTGCCGCGGGTTCTATTTCGGAAACTGCCGGTAAGGTCTATAAAAGTTTTGAAAATGAGTTTGGCCGTCCCTTAAGCCCAATTGAGGGAGAACTGATTATCAGCTGGTGCGAGCAGCATCCTCTGGAATTAGTTGCCGAAGCCCTTAGGCTCTCGGTGCTTAATGGCTCTTTTAATTTGCGCTATATTGAACGGATCTTACAGGATTGGCAGCGAAAAAACCTGCGCTCCCTGCGGGAAGTCCGGCAGATGGAAGAGGCTTTTCAGGAAAAAAAGGCTCTGGGTAAGCGTACCTCCGTCCGAAACGCCAGGGCAGCTGGTTCGTCCAAGGCCGAACCGAATAAAGAAGAAAAGTATCGGGATTTGTACAGTGTCTAGAGGTGACCCTATTGGATGAGACTAAGGTTTCCTGCCCCCAGTGTCAGGATCGAAAATTAATCATAACCACCAACGGGGCGGTGCTTTGCCAATGCGTGCAGGAAAAACTAAACTGGCAGCGCCGTCAGAGAGCCGGGCTCTCTCTGGAATTAAACCGGCAGCGGTTTGAGTTTTTTAAGTTGGAGTATTACGCTAAGCATTTGCGTTATCCCGATAAACCGATCACTTACTTTCAAGGAGCCGGACAGGCTTTGCAGGCGGCTGAGGGATTTGTGCGGGATTTCCAAAAAGATCCGCACACGAGCGGCCTTATGTTTGTAGGTCCGGTGGGCAGCGGCAAAACGTTTTTGGCTGCCGCAATCTGTAATGCCCTGATAGACCAAGGAATTAGTCTGCTTTTTTTAGTGGTCCCAGATTTTTTAAACGAACTGCGAGCCAGTTACCGGCGCTCTGAGGAGACGGATTACCAACAACTAATGGAGCAGGTGCGGCAGATCCCGCTGTTGGTTTTGGATGACTTGGGGGCTCACAATTATACGGATTGGACCCGCAATACGCTTTATAGTCTGCTGAACTATCGGACCAACCATCAACTGCCGGTCATAATCACTACCAACTTGAGTTTAGGGGAACTGGATGAACATCTGGGCGAAAGAACTACCTCCCGGATTATACATCTCTGCCGTTCCTGCCGACTGATGGTGGAAAAAGATATCCGACACCTGAAAAGTCAGGAACGCGAAGCCTGGTACCGAAGGTAAACACGACCCGCTGGCTAAATAATTTAAGTATGAAGCGACTAACTATGGAAGGAGGTATTTTTCCGGATGGAATTATGGCTCGTGGAAGGACATACCCCAGGATACAGCGTAAATTGGAAAATAACTCGCACTATATATACCGAAAAAACACCTTACCAGGAGTTAGCGGTGGTAGAAACGGCGGATTTTGGCCGGGCTTTAATTTTGGATGGAATCGTACAGATTACCCAGGCGGACGAATTTATTTACCACGAGATGATTACCCATGTTCCGCTGTTTACCCACCCCCATCCCCAGGAAGTATTGATTATCGGGGGAGGGGATGGAGCAACGGTTCGGGAAGTACTTAAACACAACCCCAGCCGAGTGGATTTAGTCGAGATCGATCCGCAGGTAATAGCCGCTTCCCGGCGCTTTCTGCCGGAGGTGGGCGAATCCCTGGCTGATCCAAGAGTGCAGATTATCGTGACGGACGGACTGCAGTATGTCAAACAGACTAAACAGAAATACGATATTGTCTTAATCGATTCTTCGGATCCGATAGGCCCCGCGACTGGGCTGTTTGGCCGGGAGTTTTACCAGGATGTTTACCAGGTCCTTAAAGCAGACGGCCTCATGGTGGCTCAGACCGAATCCCCCATTTTTAATCGGGAACTGCTGGCAGGGGTGTCTAGGAACCTCCAGGAAATATTCCCGATTACTCGGGTTTATTTAACCTGTATTCCCAGCTATATTGCCGGGTTTTGGACTTTTTCCCTGGCCTCCAAAAAGTATGACCCATGGCAGCCGGCTCAGGTGAAACCAGCGCTGGACAATATGGCTTTGCGTTACTATACCCCGGCTGTGCATCGGGCAGCCTTGGTCTTGCCTCCCTTTGTTAAAGAGGTGGTAGGAGGAGCCGACACTCCCTAGGTTCGAACACTAAGCGGGATAAGCGACGAATTTGGTCAATAAAAAAGGAAATTTGCTTTTTTTGTTGAACTTATAAACTGAAGTGGTGCTGGTGAGCCTTGGTCTATGCTATGGTTGGGTCCATAAATAGCGGGGCTCTATCTTTATAGGGACAAGTTGGCTAAGACATAGGAAATTAAAAAATTATAATAAAGTAATCAGAGCAAGCAAAAGTAAATGAACAAAGAAGCAGGAAAGTATACAAATAGTAAACAGGGAGGCAGAAAGGAAGTTCATGATCGAACTGCTTTTGGGTAATGAGGCTTTGGCTTTAGGAGCATATGAAGCCGGGGTGCGGGTAGCGACAGCCTATCCCGGCACACCCAGCACCGAAATAATCGAGAATTGTTCCAAATATCCGGAGATTTATACCGAGTGGTCACCCAATGAAAAGGTAGCCCTGGAGGTGGCGGTCGGGGCATCGCTCGGCGGAGCGCGAACCCTGGTGGCGATGAAGCACGTGGGGGTTAACGTAGCGGCAGACCCGCTGTTCACCTTTGCCTATACCGGCGTTAACGGCGGCCTGGTGCTGGTTTCGGCGGATGACCCAGGCATGCACAGCTCGCAGAACGAACAGGACAATCGAGGTTATGCCCGGATGGCGAAACTCCCCATGCTTGAGCCGTCGGACAGCCAGGAAATTAAGGAAATGGTCAAGGTAGCCTTTGAATTGAGCGAGGCTTTTGATGCCCCGGTCCTCTTGCGGGTAACTACGCGTTTAGCGCATTCCATGAGCCTGGTATCCGCATCAAGGGAAAGAACCGAGGTACCGGTCCTTCCTTATGCCAAGGATGCGGCGAAATACGTGATGCTTCCGGGTCATGCCCGCGCCCGGCATCTCAAAGTGGAAGAACGAATGGCTGCGTTGCGGGAATACGCGGAAAAGACCGGGCTGAATCGGATTGAGTGGGGAGACCGGGAAATCGGAATTATCACCAGCGGAGTGGTTTACCAATACGCCCGGGAGGTTCTGCCTGACGCTTCCTATTTAAAACTGGGTTTAACCAATCCCCTGCCGCGGAAGATGATTGAGGAATTTGTCGCCGGGGTTAAAAAGGTTTACGTCATCGAGGAACTGGAACCCATCCTGGAGGAACAGATTCGGGCCTGGGGACTTAACGTAATTGGGAAAGAACTTTTCCCGCGGGTGCATGAATTCAGCCCGGAACTGCTGGCGGAAAAAATACTGGGGGTTAAAGCCGAACCGGCCTATGTTTTAGCCGAAACTTTGCCGGCCCGGCCTCCAGTCCTTTGCCCAGGGTGTCCGCACCGCGGCATTTTTTATCAGTTGAACCGGATGAAAATAACGGTGAATGGCGATATTGGCTGCTACACTTTAGGCGCACTGCCACCTTTAGCCAGCATGGACAGCTGCGTTTGCATGGGCGGCAGCATTGGCATGGCGTTAGGGATGGAGAAGGCCCGCGGTAAAGAGTTTGCCCGCAAACAGGTGGCGGTGATTGGGGATTCCACTTTTGTTCATTCCGGGATTACCCCGCTGATTGATGTGGTTTATAACCGCGGCACCACGACGGTCTTGATTTTAGATAATGGGACCACCGCCATGACCGGGCATCAGGATCATCCGGGCACCGGCCGGGACGTCTGTGGTCAGGAGACCTACCAAATTGACTTAGAAAAGCTGGTTCGGGCGATCGGCATCGAACGGGTACGGGTAGTAGACCCGTTAGACTTGAAACAGACGCGCCAAGTACTCAAAGAGGAATTGGCGGTAGAGACGCCTTCGGTGATTATTGCCCGGAGACCTTGCGTCTTAATCGAAAAACCGAGCGGCCTGCTTTATGAGGTAAACGACAAGTGTACCGGCTGCAAGGTCTGTTTGCGGACCGGCTGTCCCGGCTTGGAATTCAGAGACGAAAAAGTCACCATCAATCCGCAGCAGTGCAGCGGTTGCGGGTTATGCGCCCAGGTTTGCGCGTTTGAAGCCATCGAGAAAGCCGGGAATCAGTCGGCGGGAGGTGAACAAAGTGGGAAATAATCTGGAAGTAAAATTAGTACCCTCAGAGGCCAACTTGAAGTCAGCGCCGGGAAAGCAGCCAGCCGCTAATCAGACAGATGCGCCTATAACCAATGTTTTAATCGTGGGGGTAGGCGGTCAGGGTACCTTATTGGCCAGTCGCGTGTTGGCTCAGGCCGTAATGGCTACCGGGGCGGATGGCGGCCGGATTCGATGCGAAGAAGAGCGAAGTCCACGGCATGGCCCAGCGCGGCGGCAGCGTAGTTACCCAAGTTCGCTTCGGACCTAAGGTTTATTCACCGCTGATCCAGATCGGGCAGGCGGATTATATTCTGTCGTTTGAAAAATTAGAGACCCTGCGCTGGTTGCCTTATCTGAAGCGGGGCGGTGAATTGATCGTAAATGACCAATCGGTGGACCCGCTGCCGGTGCTGACCGGAGCAGCCAAGTACCCAGAGGACATTCCCGCTAAAATTAAAGCAGTGGTTGAGGATACGATTGTTGTGGATGCCTCGGGCATCGCGGCGGATTTAGGAAATGTGAAAGCAGCCAACGTGGTTTTACTCGGGGTTCTTGCCGGCAAAATGGATTTGCCGCCGGCGATCTGGGAGGCAGCCTTGGAAAAAGCAGTGCCAGCCAAGCTAATAGCCTTGAATCAGGCGGCCTTTAAAGCTGGTTTGGCGTTGGGTCAAAAATAAACGTTCTGCCTGATATGCTGATTAATTGTCCAATTTCTAAAAGTCCAAGTAAATAAATGCCTTAAAAGAATATAATACTATTTATCAGGAATTAAGGATGGAGGTGCAGGCAGATGCCTAAACCGATTCAGGAACTAGCCCGACCCAGCATTTTGGAGATTAAGCCATACGTCCCTGGCAAACCGATCGAAGAAGTGGAGCGAGAACTGGGCTTAACCGATATTATTAAACTGGCTTCGAACGAAAATCCGCTGGGGCCGTCGCCGCGGGCGGTGGAAGCCATGAAAAAAGCCGTGGAAAATGTGAATTTATACCCGGACAGCAACCTGTATTATGTAAAACAAGCTTTGGCAGAGCTCGCAGGGCTGGCCCCGGAAAACATTATTGTGGGCAACGGTTCGGATGAACTTTTAAAACTGATTGCGGAAGCCTTTCTGAAAGAAGGCGAAGAGGTAATCTACGGCGTGCCTTCTTTCTCCGAGTATGAGTTTGTGACCCGGGTCATGGCTGGGCAGGTGGTGGAAGTACCGCTTAAGAACCTGACTTATGACCTGCCGGCTATCGCGGAAAAGATCAATGACCGCACCAAACTGATTTTTGTCTGTAATCCCAATAATCCCACGGGGACTATCGTTAAAAAGGACGAGGTGGCCGCGTTTATGGCGCAGGTCCCGGAAGATGTCCTGGTAGTGTTTGACGAAGCCTATTTTGAATACGTTACGGACGCAGAATCAGCCAATGGTTTAGACTACGTGCTGCAGGGCCGCCGGGCAATCGTATTGCGGACTTTCTCCAAGATTTATGGTTTGGCGGGTCTGCGGATCGGCTACGGTCTGGCCTCAGCCGACATTATCGATTGTCTGATGCGGGTGCGGGAGCCCTTTAACGTGAATTCCCTCGCCCAGGCCGGGGCATTGGCCGGCTTGGCGGACCAAGCTTGGGTTGACCGAGCGAGGCAGGTCAATACCGAAGGCCGGGAGTACTGGTACCGGGAACTGAAGGCTATGGGACTTGATTACGTCCCTACCCAGGCCAATTTCCTGTTTATCAACCTGAAAACCTCAGGGGCTGCCGTAAGCCAGCGTTTAATGGAAAAAGGAATTATCGTGCGGCCCGGCCACTATTTCGGTTACCCTGAATACATCCGGGTCACCATGGGGACTATGGAGCAGAATGAACGTTTTATTAAGGTCCTGCGGGAAGTGCTGGCGGAACTGGCGGGATAGACCAGACGAGAAGGGTTAAAACGGAAAATGTGACCCTAACCGAAAATGATAAAAGTCCTAAACCGAAACCGTAAACGGAATGCAAAATAAGTGCTAAACCGAAAAGGTGACCCTGACCGAAAATGTCAACATTAATATTAGTAAGATATAAGTTATGAGTCACAAACTAAGTTATAAGTTAAAACAAAAAGTTAAAGTCTCCTGGTATTTAATGTATCAGGAGACTTTTATCCTGATACGATGACAGGCGAGGATGGCAAAATGCGTTCAGTAAAAGCCAGGGGCCGACAATCAAATACCAGAATTGTTTTCCAGGAAATTTATCCCTGGGAAGACGGTGCAGCCGCGCTAGGGGCGGCGGTCCGTAAATGTGTGGGGGGAGTCAGCGGAATGACTGTGTTTGCGGGAAGGGCGGAAAGTCCGCATCAAGAGCCGTTGCCCCCAGTGGTGGTGCTGTGCCTGGGATCCCGGCAGGTACCAGGTGATTCCCTGGGACCCCTGGTGGGCAGCCGGCTGCAGCTTAAATTACCGCAGGTGCCGGTGTACGGAACATTGCGGCAGCCCCTTGATTCAAGGAATCTGGAGGAGGAACTGAGCCGGATTGACCAGGAACACCCCCGGGCGCTGCAGATTGCGGTTGATGCTGCCATAGGCCCTTGGACCAGGGTAGGGCAAGTTTCCGTGCGCCGAGGCCCCTTAATTCCGGGAATTGGGCTGGGACATATTTTGCCGCTCGTGGGGGAGGTCTCGATTACCGCAGTAGTCCGTCCCCGTTCAGCTTACTTTTTTCAGTGTTTCTGGAAAAACTGCCGAATCCCTCCCGAACGCTGGGCGGAAATTTTAGCACCGGTAATCAGCCAGGCGCTGGAGGAGGCATTAGGCCCTATCTAAACTTATAGATTTTGACTTAAAATATCCCTCAGGTTTTCCCGTTTGACGATGCGGGGATTGGAATCCAAGGCCGTAGCGGAAGCCGTGGCATTGACCAACTCCTGCAGATCCGCTTCTTTTAAGCCCAAGTCTTTTAGTTTTTCCGGTAAACCGATTTTTCCCTTTAAGCGACGGACGTATTTAATTAAACGATCGGCCGCTTCTGCTTCATTGTGGGCTGGAACGGCGATGCGGGTCCGGTATGCCAGGTCCGCGTATTTTTCCGAAACCCGGGGCAGGTTGTACTCCATTACGTAGGGGAGCAAAACCCCACAGATCAGTCCATGGGCTAAATTATAACGCGCGCCGACGCTGTGGGCCAGGGCATGCACTGCTCCAGCCCGAACCTGATTTAAGGTGACCCCGGCGAGGTAACTGCCAAGCAGCATCTTTTCTTTGACCGCTAAATCCTTCCCTGAATAAGACGAAAAAATGTTTTGGATGATAAGCAGGGCAGCCTTTGAACTCAGGGCATCGGAATAAGGATTGGCCCAGCGGGAGGTGTAGGCCTCAATCGCGTGGGTCAAAGCGTCCATCCCGGTCTGAGCCGTCAGCGCCGGGGACATGGACATGGTGAAAATCGGGTCAACGAGGGCAGCCTTGGCTATCCATAATTCGTGCCGGATACTGGCTTTGAGCCCGGCTTCGGGGTCTGTCAGCACCGCGTTGCTTGTTGATTCTGATCCACTGCCGGCCGTGGTCGGCACCGCAATCCAGGGCAGACCGGGTTGAGTGATCGGCTGTCCGGCGTGATAATCCCGGGTGCTGCCGGTTTCATTAAAAAGACCGGCGGCAGCTTTGGTCACATCTAAGACGCTGCCCCCACCTACACCGATTATCATCGAACACTGCTTATCCCGGGCCAGCTGGCGCACCCGGTCCACGATGGTTACTGTCGGTTCGGGGTCGATCTCGTTAAAAAAAGTAGTCTCTATGGCTGCTTCTTGGAGAGGAAGGGTAATTCTAGTCAGATTGTCCGACCGGATCAGGCTTTGCCTTCCGGTTACCACCAAAGCCCGGTTTCCCAAGCGCCGGGCTTCTTCACCCAGGCGGTTGCTGCACCCGGCCCCAAAAAGCACCCGGGGAGGACTGAGAAAATCTATCAGCAAAGGTTTGACCTCCTTCAGGATAATCTAGGTTACTTTAAACCAAGTTTTATTTTTCTCCAGGTTAGCTGGAATTCCTGCTGCAGTAGCCTAAAATTCACGGCTATTTTCATTTTGGAACTTTTGACAGGTTATTATACCGTAAAAGTTAAAAGATTGCTTAATGCCGAGAAGACAGCGGGTTATTTTAAGAAGGACAACGCATTACCTTTAAAGAGAGGGACAATATATTAACTATTATGAGAAAATTACAATGGATTATCTTTAAAGAGAAAATGCAGTATACTTAAAATAAATCCCGGAGTTTATGCTCCGCTAAAGTAACTGGGGTGAGGAGATGACAGGCGTCAACCGCCGGGAAAACCGGGCAATCCTCTTTGATTTCGATGATACCCTGATTAAAACAACGGAGATTTTTGATGAAGTCCGCGCCCAGTTTTGTCAAGCGCTAGAAGACTTGGGATTGGCGGTGCCCGGCTTAACCGAACTGGTGGACCAGCGGGACATCGAAAACATTCAAAAAGCCGGCGGGTATTACAACCACTGTTTTCCCGAGGCTCTGCGCCAAGTATATCACCATTGCTGTCAGCACCACTGCCAACCGGTTTCGGCCGAACTGGAGCAAAAGCTGGAAAAGCTGGGCTGGTCAGTCTTTCACCAGGAACCGCGGGTAGTGGAACACGCCCCGGAGGTTTTAGAGCATTTAGGTTCTCGTTTCCCGATGGTTCTGGTCACTAAGGGCAGTCCGGATTCCCAGGCTCGCCGGATTCGGGAAAGCGGCCTGGAAAAATATTTTTGGCAGATTCGGATTGTGGGCGACAAGAATGCGGACTGCTTTAAAAAAATAGTCGCCGATTTAGCGATTGACCCTATGCAGTCCTGGTCTGTCGGCAATAGCATCAAGGCGGATATCAATCCATCCATCGCTGTCGGTCTAAAGGCGGTGCATTACGCCGCTCAAACTACCTGGCAATTCGAACATGCGGAACCGATTGGGGATTATCACCGCATTGAGTGTTTAACCGAACTACTCAAATTAATCCCTTGATCAGCAGAAGGCCTTAATTCAGCATAAAGAAATATTCAATTTGTCAGTCTTGTTTCAAATCCAGAATTTTTTCCTGAAGAACGAGAGCATCCCGGCGGAGATAATAAAGGTGCCCAGGACGATCACCCAGAAAGAGCCGATGTGATTCTGGAAGGGAATCGGTACATTCATCCCAAATAAACCGGTAATAAAGGTTAAAGGCATCATGATGGTAGAAATAATGGTTAAAACCCGGATTACTTCGTTAGTGCGCCCGGAAAGCACCGTGAAAAAGGAATCCAAGGCGTTGTTGACTAAATCGCGGTAGGTATCCGTTGCATCGATGATGCGCTCCAAGTGGTCCGCCAGGTCCATATAGAAAGGTTTATTATCATCCCGCACCGTAAAAGAGTAGCGACCGCCGACACTGGCAAAGATGCGCCTTTGGGGCAGTACCACTTTCCGAAGGAGTAGGGTGGTTCTCTTGATCGCCAAAATCTCATCCGTGATTTCGCGGGCTGGATCGGTGTACAACTCGTCTTCCAATTCATCGATCCGTTCCCCAATCCGGTCAATAATCGGGAAGTAATCGTCTACAATTACGTCCACGATGGAATAAAGCAGGTAATCGGGGCCCCGATCCATTAACCGGTTATGCTGCAGACATTGTTTCACCACTTTACCTACGGCTGCCAGCGGGCGTTTATGAATTGTCACAATATAATTCTGCCCTAGAAAAACATCCAACTCGGAAGTGGTCAGTTCTTCGTCCTCGCTGTCTTCATCGTAATGCAGGGCGTGAAAAACGAAAAAGAAGTAATCATCGTAATTATCTACTTTGGCCCGAGGGCTTAACTGCAGACAGTCCTCAATCGCCAAGGGATGGAAATCAAATATCTTCCCGATATAATTCAGTTCCAAGTCGTCACAGTTAAAGACATCAACCCATAGCAAATCCTCCGGGGATTTTAGGAGTTCTTCTATGTTCCCCAGACTTACGTCCGTGTAAATTCGGTTTTCCTCATCTTTAAATAAGTAAACCTTAATCATAGCATCTGCTGCCCCCCTTAGGGAGGGGTTACCGGTTGGTGGCCGATTTCAACCCTCCGGATGTTCTCGCTGCTTTTTGCCAGCTGTTTAAAGTTCCATCGATTCGGTATCGGGTCGATTTTGACCACCCCCTTAAGACTTGTTCACCATTGTATTATAGCACTACAGTCAGCATCCGCAAAAGGACCTTGGGAATTAATCGCAAATGGTTAAAATAGAAGGGTTAAGTAAAGCGGATAAGGAGCGGAAGCATGCGTAAAATCTGGTTGAGCCTTTTATTATTAAGTCTGCTGCTTTTGGGGACTCTGACACTCGCCGGCTGCCAGTGGGCTAAACTGCCAGCCCCCCAATTAGCGGTGCCTTCTCAGGTTTATGATGCTCAGGGGCAGCTGATTGGCTCTTTGTATGCCGAAAATAGAGAAGAGGTAAAGCTGGATGAAATCGCCCCCTTTTTCTTAGAGGCAGTGGTGGCCATTGAAGACTCCCGTTTTTATCAGCATCTGGGGTTAGATCCCCGCGCAATTTTGCGGGCAGCGATCACTGACCTGAAAGCCCAAAAAATCGTGGAGGGAGGCAGTACGATTACCCAGCAAACCGCCAAAAACTTGTATCTTACCCCGGAACGGACCTGGGACCGCAAACTGAAAGAAATTTATTATACCTTAAGTTTGGAACAGCATTTTACCAAACCCGAAATTTTGACCATGTACGTAAACCGGATTTATTTTGGCCACGGTGCCTATGGTATTCAGATGGCGGCCCGGACTTACTTTGGAAAAGCAGCCAAAGATTTAACCCGCTCCGAAGCCGCCCTGCTGGCCGGGATTATCCGCTCCCCAGGTAATTATTCCCCCTTCTTAAAACCTGAAGGCGCGCGCAACCGAAGGGATGTGGTCCTGAACCGGATGGTGGAGTTAGGCCAGTTAACCGAGGCTGAAGCGGAACGAATCAAACTTGAACCAATCCAGGTCGACAAACCCGATAGGCCTTCGGCGCGCGCGGCTTATGTTTTGGATGAGATTCGGGAACATATTGTCAGCAACTATCCCGATGGCGCGGATCGGCTTTATAACGATGGTTTAACCATCTACACGACGCTCGATTTAAAAATGCAGCAGGCCGCCGAGGAAGCGTTTGCCGCAGGCCTGAAAAAATACGACCCCGAATTGGAAGGAGCCTTAGTCGCCTTAGACCCAGCGACCGGCGCGATTCGGGCGCTGGTGGGCGGTCGGGAGTACAGCCGCAGTAAATTTAACAGGGCTTTTCAGGCCAAAAGGCAGCCCGGCTCAGCGTTTAAACCTTTTCTTTACACAGCCCTGATCGACTGGGGATACACTCCCGCCCGGATGGTTTTCTGCGAACCAACCGCCTATCCCCAAAAGGACGGTTCAGTTTACCAACCGTCTGATTACGGGGATAACCCTTATCATTACCGGGCCTTCACCTTAAAAGAAGCACTGATGATCTCGGACAACGTTATTGCCGTTAAATTGAACAATGAAATCGGCCCGGCTGTGCTTAAACAGTATGCGGAGAGAATGGGGATTCAAAGCGAATTAAAACCTTACCTTTCCTTGGCCCTGGGCTCTTTTGAGGTGACCCCGCTGGAACTGGCCGGCGCTTATGCCCCCCTGGCCAGTGGAGGGTATTGGAATGAACCCTTCTATATTCAGCGGATTCTCGATAGAAACGGCCGGGTCCTGGAAGAGCATCAACCAGCGGGGCGCGAAGTTATCGATGCGCGTACGGCATATATTGTGACGGACATGCTAAAAGGGGTGTTAATGACTGGCGGTACCGGGGCGCACCTGGCGGCTTTGGTGCAGCGGCCAGCCGCCGGCAAGACTGGTACTACCCAGGAACTTAAGGATGCCTGGTTTGTCGGTTATACTCCAGAATTGGTAACCGCAGTTTATTTGGGTTATGACCAGCCCGAAAAACCGGTGGGCGCTGGCGGTAAGGTGGCTGGGCCCATTTGGGCTAATTTTACGCGGGAAGCCTTAAAGGAAGTGCCAGTGAAAGATTTTAACCAACCCACAGGCATTACTTCGGCCAATATTTGTCTCGACAGCGGGGCCTTAGCTACGGCCAACTGTCCGCGTCAAATTTCGGCAGCTTTTCGCACCGGCACCGAGCCTTTCACCAGCTGTCCGGTGCACGCCACTTACTGGGAGCAAATATGGCCCAGACTCGAAGCAATCTTTTAGCTAAACCAGCCCCGTGACCGTTTTTTTCCGGGACGTTTCTCTTGTTCCTGGTTTGGAATTAGCGTATTATATTACGAGTAGTAATCACAGGTTTGGTCAGCGCACCAACAAGGGGGAGAGGCTTTGTTTCGGATTATAACCTATGATTGGCTGACTGTTTCCCGGGAGGACGGCTTGTTCGCCAGTGTGGATTTAATTATTGGCGAGCGGGTGTTTTTTTTCGGAGAACTTTGGAGTCTGGCGCCCGCGGTGCACCGTTTATTGCTGGCCGCGCTTAAAGGCCATCTAGCTGCACTTGATTTTGAGGAAATCGCTTTAGACGAAGTGCTGTTTCCCTGTGGCTGTACGCAGGAACAGCTGTGCCCCCGTTTAGCTGATTTTAGTGTCCGTTTTGAGGGAAATGAGGTCGTGCTTTCAGACTTGTACCATATCAACAGCCATTTCCCCGAAAACGATCTGGAAGAATATGTGCAGCGGCAGGAATTTAGACTGCCTTACGTGGAGTTTGCCTCTGAAATATTAAAAATAGCCGAACAGGTGCTGGTCCATTTGCATAATCCGGTCCCCGCACTGGAAGGGGAAGGGACGCCAGACTGGACTCGAGAGTATGTCCAGGAAATCTCGTCTTTGATTAATCGAGTCAAGATGAAAATATCCAGTTACCCGGCATTAGCAAAAGGGGCTGAGCCGGTAACCTGGCTGCTGCGTGGGGAAGAAGAAAAGGCAGTGCATTTCTTGAGGCACAATCTCGCCACTGGGACGGAAGCAGCGCTGCAGCAAATTTTACAGCTGCTTTATGACCCGGTGGAAGCGCGGCGCTTTTTAGGCGTTAAATTTTTTCAGAAAGTGCAAGGCCGGCTGCTGCCGATTAAAAACCGGTTAGTGGAAATGCTGGATGAACCTAGTCCAGCCGTGCGCTATGCCGTGATACGGGCTTTGGGAAATGCCCCGGCTGCCCAGATTGTCCCTCCTGTTTTACAATTGTTCTGCACCATGGAATCGGCGCACTGGCCGCTGTTTCGGGATGTCTGCGCCTTAATTTCCCGGCACTTAAATCAACGCAAACTGCAGATAAAACTGGTGGAGATCTTAAACGAAGGCTCGGATTTGGCCCGGCGCAGGATTCTTTTTCTTTTAGCTGAAAACGAGCGCACCTTTTCGGTTTTTCGGCGGCCGCTCATAGAGCTGCTGCAGGATCCTACCCATTCCGAAGAAGTATTGCACTGGGCCGCTACGGTTCTTTCCCGTTATCCAGGGCGTGAAGTAGACCGGGTGTTTGCCCGGATTGTAGAAAGCGGTAGTTTCTCTTGGGAAACTCGGCAGCAGTGTATTGCTTATCTTCCCCGGACTAAGAAAAACGTTCGGATGTTAAACCGGCTTTTATACCAAATAGATTTACCGCTGCCCTTCCTGTGCGCTGTCATCGAACAGCTAGGGGTAATCGGAGGCGAAGAGGTTATTGATCAGTTATTTACCCTCACCGCGCGGTCGGGTTGGCCGGAAGAGGTGCGCCGAACCACGATATGGACAATATTTTCGGTTATTGATGGCGGGGATTCCAGTATGGTATACGATATTTTGGGACACCGGATTAATTTGGGCGTTTTAGCGGAAGAGCCAAGGATTATAGCGAGCACGCCCAGTTTAACCCCGACTGCCCGGGAGCGCTCCCAGTGGGTTTTACTCAAGATTTTGTTAAACCGGCAAGAAGCGGAGATAATCAGGGGAACAGTAGCGGGCTGTCTGGATCGTCTGACTAACCCCGATTTGGCTCGGATTCTTTTGAAACTGGTGCAGGACCCGCAAGAAAAGTATTTGGTTCGGGCTAATGCCCTGCACGCCTTAGAGCGGATCATGGAGCAGGGGGATTATGCTCCCCTGAAGGTTTTGCAGGAGATGAAAAGGACCGGTTCCTGTATACAAAAGGGCTTAACCCCTGTGCCCATGTATAGTGCAAATGGGGATTTTGATCCCGGCGTAGCTTTTGTCGTGCTGCTGGAGGCAGTCGTCGCCCGTTTGGAAGCGAAGGTTTTGAACCCAACTCTGGAGGAGGCCTAAAAAGCAACTTAGGCCAAATTCGCCGGGTTTCATGAAGGGCCTAAGTAAAGTAAAGGGTTTCGATGAGTTCCGCTAAATTTAGGATAGAGGATTCCGATGAAAGTCAAGAATGTGCAAGAACGCAGGGCTAGCCGCCTTGCGTTTGGTTTTTCAAAGCCAAGGGACAGGCGTAAAAGTTTTAGTATATTTGGTAAAAATATTTTTTCATCTAGCAGGAATTTTCTAAATTGTGTCTAATATTTATAATAAAGAATTGAATTGCTTTTTTAACTTTACATACCCTCCTTCACTACATTGCCTCCTTCACCGGAGGTCTTTTCTTTTCCAGCCAAAATCAAAGATTTTAGCCATTCCAGGTGGGCAGCAGGAAATAACCAAGCGTTTGTCGAAGATATGCAGCGTATAAGTATTATTGGGTCCAGGAGTAAGAAAGGAAGGCCAAAGCAAGATGAAAAAAGCCCTCCGAGTTGCCGGAGCACAATTAAGGCATCAATGCGACTACACGCAGTTCGAGTTTGAAACTACCGAACAGGTTTCCCCGCTGCACGGATTTATCGGCCAAGAAAGGGCTAAAGGAGCAATCCAATTTGGACTGCAGGTCGAAAGTCATGGCTACAACATTTTTGTCACCGGCCCGGCCGGCACCGGTAAAACCTCTTCGACCTGCAAACTGGTTAAAGACCTGGCGGAAAAAGGTACCCAGCCTAACGACTGGTTGTATTTATATAATTTTAAATTTAAGGACAAACCAAGGTCCCTTTGTCTGCCCCCAGGGCGAGGGGCTAAATTAAAAGAAGCCATGGCGCAGTTGGTGGAAGAGTTAAGAAAAGAGCTGCCGCAGGTTTTTAGCGGAGAAGATTACGAGAAATTAAAGAGCAAAATCTTAGAAAAATTTTATGTGGACACTAACGAGGTCTATCAGGAATTAGAAAATGCGGCTAAAGAGTTGGGGTTTGGCATCTCCCGGACCAGCAACGGGCTAGCGAGCATCCCCCTGATCGACGGGGAGCCGGTCGGGGATGAAGACTACGAAAACTTGCCGGAAGAGGTCAAAGAAGATATCCAGGAACGCAACCGCAAGGTGCAGCAAAAGATGAATGAGTCGATGTGGCGCTACAAGGAGTTGGAACGCACAGTTAAAAGCCGGGTTTTAAAACTGAATAAAGAAATCGGCCACGGAACGATTGGGCCGTTGACTAAAGAAATCATGACAGAGTTTGCGGATTTCCCTGAAGTGATCGAGTACCTGGAAGACGTAGAAAATGATCTTCTGGATAATCTCGATATTTTTGTGGACAAAGGGGAGGAAGCCCAAAATCCGATGTCCCTCTTTTTGCGCTTTAACCGGCAGAATATTTTTAACCGCTATCAGGTCAACCTGCTGGTCGACAATGCCGAAGTTAAAGGTGCCCCTTTGGTGGAGGAGAAAAACCCCAATTTTGCCAAGCTTTTCGGTACAATTGAATACGAGGGTGAATTCGGGGTTTTATCAACCGATTTTACCAAAGTTAAAAAAGGCGCGATTCACCAGGCCAATGGCGGATACTTGATCCTTCAGGCCGCCGATGTGCTGAAAAACTATCAGGTCTGGGATACCTTAAAGCGAACCTTGCGGAATCGAGAAGTGGTAATTGAAAGCGTGTTTCGCAACCTGAATTTAGGGGGGGCCGTAACTTTGGATCCCCAACCCATTCCGATTAACTTAAAGGTGATTTTGCTTGGCGAAACGTACATTTATGATTTGCTTTATGCTTATGATGAAGACTTTCGGAAATTGTTTAAGATCCGGGCTGATTTTGATACCGAAGTAGACCGCTCCCGCAAATACATGGATAATTATGCGAGTTTCATCAGTTCTGCCTGCTACCGGGATAATCTGAAACATTTTGATCGCACCGCAGTGGCCCGGATTGTGGAGCACAGTTCGCGCTTGGCAGATGACCAAAACAAGCTGTCCACCTTATTCAATCAGATCGGCGAAGTAGTGGTGGAAGCCGCGAACTGGGCGCGTATCGAGGACGCGCCGCTGGTTATGGCCAGCCACGTTGATAAAGCCATTAAAGAGAAAGACTTTCGTTCCAACCGGATTGAACTGAAGATGCAGGAATTGATCCAGGAAGGCACGATCATGATTGATACCGAAGGAACGGTAGTGGGTCAAGTCAACGGCCTGGCTGTTTACAGTCTGGGAGACTATGCTTTTGGCAAACCCTCCCGCATTACGGCCCAAACTTTTATGGGCGAACGCGGGGTGGTCAACATCGAACGGGAAACCCGCATGAGCGGACAGATCCACGATAAGGGAGTTTTGACCTTAAGCGGCTATTTAGGAGCAAAGTACGCGCAGGATAAACCGCTGGCCCTTTCCGCCAGTCTCGCTTTTGAACAGCTGTATGGAGGAATCGACGGGGACAGCGCCTCCAGCGCTGAACTGTTCGCCTTACTCTCCAGCTTGGCCGGCTTGCCCATTGACCAAGGCATTGCCGTCACCGGCTCGGTCAACCAACGGGGAGAAATCCAGCCAGTCGGCGGAATCAACTACAAGATCGAAGGCTTTTACCGTGTTTGCAAGGAACGCGGCTTGAATAATCAGCAAGGGGTGATCATCCCTCAGCAAAACGTGCGGAACCTGATGCTGGAGGAAGAGGTAGTGGAAGCCATCGAGGCCGGCCAGTTCCACATCTGGGCGATTAGGACCGTGGAGCAAGGAATTGAACTATTGACCGGGGTGGCAGCCGGGAGAAAAGACAAAAACGGCCGCTTTACCCGGGGCGGAGTCCACTACTTGGTGGATAAGCAACTAAAGGCCTGGGCCCAAAAAAGCCGGCGTTCCGCTGGGCCCGGCATATCAGCTAAAGATAAAAAACCGCCGACGGAGAAGTAAACTAGGGTTGTCTTTCAGCTTAAGCGTTTTTAAATTTTTAGTCTTCTTTATATATAATTAATATAAGTTTTATATCAAGGTTCAAAGGAGGGAAGCATTTGAACAATGGTCGCGGGAAACCCGGCTTAAAGCAAATCGGGATGATTTTGGCGCTTTTGCCCCTGCTGTTTGGTTTAACGGGGTGTCAATTGCCGGTGATTAAGCAGCCTGCAGCGGAAGAGCCTTTGGCCCTGACTCGGGTAGAAGTTCATTTTACCGGAAATACTGAGCCCCTGGTTGGTTATGTCCGCGATTTGAACATTTCCCAAAGCGGCATTACCTTACAAGGCGGTTCCTCTGTAAACTACGTGTATGACCAGGCGGGGCAGGTTATCGCGGTTTTTAATTACGCCCGGGTCGAGTACATTAAGGTCTTGCCTTGATGAATGCAGGTAAAACCCAGGTAAATCATAAATTTACAGATTGATAAGAGAAGGATTAGGTATGGTTGAAATAATTGATTATTACTGGCGGGGGCAGTTGGGCTACGATGTCCGTCTAAATCACCAGGGGGCGACCATTGAAGATTATCGGCAGGCCATTAACCGCTGGTCGGATGACGCTCGCTGGTACCGATCCCGGCAGCCCGAACTTAGCGACTGCGCTGGCTGCAACCGCTGCTGTCAGGAGCGAATACCCCTGACCGTGGTTGACCTGGATAATCTGCGGCAGAATTTATCTTTGCCTCCAAAGTCGGTTTTAACGGCGGTTAAAATGTGGGGACACACAGCAGCCCAGGGACCGGTGGCAGATATCACTCTTAAACGCCAGGCGAACGGGGCCTGCCTTTTTTTAGATCCCCGGAGTTTTCGGTGTAAAATTTATGCCTTCAGACCTCTGGTCTGTGAAACCTTTATCTGTTGTCCCAGTACTTTAAGGGCGCAGCAGCTGCGGGAAGCCGTAGTAAACCGGGGCGAGGATGAACTGATTCGGGAATGGTTGCTCGCCCTGTGCGCTAAGGGGGTAAATATAGAGGAAAACCCGCCGGTGGATGCTGGCCGGAAAGTGCAATTATCCCTTAAGGATTGGCCGGCGACGCCTTTTAGCGGAGGCCGGAAATTTTCCGAGGTGCGTTTAAAGGACTTGTGCGAACCGGACCTCTGGCGAGTTTTAACCAGATGATTAGGGTTAGTTTCGTTTTTTTAGTAAAGAAAAATGGTTTTAAAAAGGAGAAAACAAAAAAGTAGCGAATACATTAATATAGGGTTAATACTTGGGCAAATGCCTCTAAGTGCAGACAAGGAGGGAATGCGGATGGATACAGCGCAAGAGGAAAAGGTGGTTCAGACCCGCTGTGCGTTTTGTGGGGCGAAAGAGAATGTTCCAGCCGGACATAAGGATTATGAAAAGATCCGGCTGAATGAAAAAGTTATTTATATTTGCTACAAATGCAGCAACAAAGCCCGTTATGACGCGGATGAGTCCTTAAAACCCAAGAAACCAATGTAGTAAGTAACTAGTAAGCAGAAAGAAACAGGAAAGCTTTAAACTTCGTTCAAGTTAAACTTTTTCAATTAAACTTTTCACAGCCCTTGCTTTGGCAGGGGCTGATTATTTTCTTTGTCGATATATTGGCCGTTTTCCTCCAGTAAACCTTCATACCTTGTCAGAATTTTACAAAATCCTCTGCAGGAAAATAAAGTAAATGGGCGAAATAAATATTACATAAATTGTAACCTGACAGGGGGAAGTTAAAATGGGAAAGGTAAAGCCTCGTAAATCAAGAATTCCTTTAGACCGTAAAGAGGTTAAAGAAATTATTGAAGGCAAAGAAATAAACGTAAACGTAGTTCCGGATACAAAATTGGCGCAGCCGATGCCAGTTAAGATGGTAATCCCTGAGAATCAGCCCGTCGCCTTGAAAAACTACCCCGGATTAAATCCCAGTATAGATGAATTAATTTTTGAGGTAGACCAGATAAATTCCCTGGAGTCCCGAGTTAAAAGAAAAGACACCTTAATCCAGGAGCAGCAAAAAAAAATTCGCGCTCATAAACAACGGATAACGCGTCTGGAAGAAGAGGCCCGGAACCGAAATCGGACGATTGCCAGTTACCAGACGGAATTGATCCAGTTCAGCAAAGACTTGGAGGAACGCCAAAACCAGCAGAAGGCGCTGGAGACCACCCTGGAAAAAAACCGGCTGCAACTGGAAGAAGCCCGTCTAGAAAAACAGGCTCAGGAAAAAGAAAAAGTCCAGCTGGCCAAAGAGATTATAACGCTGCAGCAAAAAATAGGCGCAGCAGAAAAAGAAATCAGCGGTCTGCGCACGGAGTTAAAACAAAAGGCCCAGGATAACGCCAGTCTCAGTCGGGAAGTCCGGGAGACGAAAAAAAGCTATGGTGAACTACAGGAATCGTTTGATGTTCTGCTGGCCCAAAACACCGGCCTCGACCGGCAGGTGCAGGATCTAAAAAAAATTCGGCAGGAAATGGAGAGCCGTTATACCAAAACCCTGGATAACTTAAAAGCCGAGGTTAGAATCCGCCAAGGGGAGTGCAGCAAACTGCTGCGGGAACTGCAGGATCTTAAACGCGAGCGGGAAGAGTTAGAAAGGCTGATTGACGGAATTGAACTGAAAGCGGAAATGCTAAATTCCAATAATGCATCCCTGCAAAGGAAACTGGATAAGTCCCTGCGGCAGAAAGCCATCCAGGATGAACAGCTAAACAGCTGGCTGGTGCGGTCGGCCATGGCCTTTGTCAACTTTTTAAGCCGTTGGTCGACCCCTAAAGATAACCCGGTGCCGGTCGACCGGGAGCAAGGCGTTCCCAACTGAGAAGCCGGAGATTTTTTGCCTGGATCTTATAGATCAAAGTTAGGCTTAGTAATCCTCTGTTTAAATTAACCCCCCTCCCCTGTAGCCTTATGGGGCAACAGGGGTTTTTTATGTGCAGCCAGTTTTTTTGATTGACATCTGCGGCATTTAAAGTATAATGCGGTTTTAAGGAGTGAGTTGACTACCCCGGCCAACTGACCCTGAAAATTAACTTCTATTCTGTGAACTTCCTATGATAAATTCGACGTTACATATAGTTCGGTACAACCCTGGGAGACGATAAAATGTTAGTTAATGGCGGTCAACGCGGAGCGTTATATATAAATCTTAATGAACGAAATCTGTCAATTCTTGTTCATTCCCTTTTTTCGGCCTGGATGTTGGCATTCCTCTTTGAAGGCCAGATACTCTATTCTCTTGTCGGTTTTTATGGTTCATCTCCAGACGTGATGATCTTTGGCGGAATCGCAGCTATTTTCACTGGTTTGTTACTTTGCGGATTATTTATAAAAAACAAAAAGAATACAAAACGCCTGTTTTTAGGCTCTTATCTTTTTTTTATCCTGGTTTCCGTGGTTTTTTTCTTCCCGCCATCTAAATTGTGGACGATAGGAATTATCGCCGGCTCATTTTTGGCCGGGGGCTGCGTGGCAGCATGGGCCTTTTACTTAAAAAGCGGTACGCCAAGAAACGAACGTATCAAAATGATCGCGGATATGCTAATCCTGTCTAACATCCTGATGATATTGCTTAATATGGCTGCCATTCACCTAGCTCCGCTTGTCGGGTTGACTCTGTCCATATTGATGCTTTTGAGTGCATTTTTGTTGGCTCTAAAGCTTCCCACAACCCAAGATGCCGTTTCCCCTGCTTCGTCCGAGCCCGAAACCAGTTCTAAAAGCATTGCGCGGCTTCTCATTTTTTTATTCCTTTTTATCACGATTATCAGCATTAACTCAGGGCTCATGTATCAGGTGATTAATCCTGCCTTTACCCATCTGGAATGGTTGACAAGCTGGTATTGGGCTATTCCTTACATGATTGCACTTTTTGTCATGAGGAATCTGCCTCGGAAAACAAACCGCTCCTACATACTCTATGTAGCCATTGCCATGATCGGGCTTTCGTTTATCGGTTTCATGAGCCTTGGCCGCTCGGTCATTAGCTATCTCGCAGTCAATACGCTGATGCTGGGAGCCTGCGGTGTGTATGATTTGTTCTGGTGGAGCATCCTCGGCGAAATGTTGGAGTTCCATAAGAATCCAGCAAAAATTTTCGGCATCGGCCTTTCCGCTAATGTACTGGGCGTATTGTTAGGCGGGATAATCGGTAATGCCTTCACCTCTGCCGACGTGTACAGCCCGCACCCTACTTTGCTGGCGCTTACAGTGGTTTGCGTGACCCTAGCCCTTTTACCGCCATTGCATAAACGTTTATCGTTCCTGCTTAAAGATCATGCCTATCTGACGGTATATTCTGATTTAACCGAACACGGCTATTCGACGGGATCAATGCCAATGCCTCCGTCGGAGCAAACCAGTCAGGTCCATAACGTCGCACTGTTCGAAGGCCTTTCGAAACGGGAAGCTCAGGTCGCGTCCCGTCTGCTTCAGGGGAAAACCTATCGGGTGATCGCCAATGAGCTATGCATAAGTGAAAACACGGTAAAGTATTATGTAAAAAACATATATTCCAAATTCAATATACAAAGTCGCGCGGAACTGATTGATATCATGGAGCAACTTCGTTGAAACAGCGCCCTGAAAACCCTTAAAATCATGTATTTTTAAGCTCCTACCCGAAAAAGGTAGGGGCTTTTTACGCACACTACCCGATTCGGGCGGTAATTTTTTCTACGTTTATCATGCTAAGATATAAACGGTAAAGGCCTTTACCGATTTAACCAGCGCGCTGACGCGTCAGCACAATAGTACGTTGGCAAGCGAAAGGAAGTGTTCTTTTCTTGAAAAAAAAATTTAGCCTTGTTTTAGCGCTGGTCATGCTTTTTTCTGTCGTGACAGCGTTTCCCGTCGCGGCCGCCCTGACCCCCATATCCGGCACGATGCTCAATGATCAGCTTAGCTTTAAACTTGACGGCAAGGCTGTTGTGCCGGTGGGAGACGACGGCACTCCCGTGCTGCCCGTTTCCTATAACGGCACAACGTATCTGCCCGTGCGGGCTGTAGGTTATTTACTAAGGTTGGGCATCGACTGGGATGGTGTCACCAAAACGGTACTCATCACCAGCACGACGACAAAAACGGCGCCCACGGCCACTGCAACCCCAAAAACCAAAAAGCTCTTTCCCATCTCCGGGGCAGTGCTTAATGGTGATCTTAAATTCAAACTGAATGGCCGGGCTGTTGTGCCGGTAGGGGACGACGGCACCCCCGTACTGCCCATATCCTATAACGGCACGACATATCTGCCCGTTCGGGCCATGGGCTATTTGTTGGGTCTTGGCATTGCCTGGGAGGATAGCACCAAAACCGTGCTAATTACCAGCACGAAAACCGCCCCGAGCGTGTTAGGCACGAGTGCACCTGGATGGTATTTTAAACGGTGGGAGTTTTATAAAAGCCCTTCAGACACGACGGTTAAAGGGGGAAAAGTGGGAAGGTTCGCAAACGGAGACACATATACCGATTACCACGAGGGAAAGGGCGACAAGAACAACTTCATCAATGTTGAAGCGCGGAAATTGTCAAACGGCAATATTGCCGCATCCGGACATGCGGAAACCGTCTGGACCGATCCACCTGAGTATTTCTCAGCAACTGACCGGCCGGTGATTACCGTTAACAGGACAGTGGATTCGGCATGGGGGATCAACGGACTTAATATTTATTTTGATAAAAGCGATATTGAACCCGGCTACGCCACGGCCGGTAAGCTCAACTTTACGACGCCTGACGGAAAAAACTATGTGCAAAATTATCAGGGAACTCTTAAGATGGAAAAGGCAAGCAAAGGTAGGCCTGGCGAACAAAAGGCCATCATCGTTTATCTCAACGGTTGGGGCTTTAAGTATTATTACGAGTGGCAGGAATAGGACGCAAAGAGATTGCTGAATTATCCGCATCCCATGCGGGCATGATTTAAAAGCCTCTACCCTAAAAAGGTAGGGGCTTTTAGTTATGTGGTTCGGGTGTTTTTGCGATTGATTATTTTTTGGGTTATGGTTGGAATTATAAATTTTCTAGGAATTACTACAATATCAATTGCCAAACGCTATATAAATCGTCTGAATTATTTGCTCCATATTTTGGCGCAGACCGGGTAAAATAGAATCAGATCAAAAACTATAAGAAAATGAGGCTAGAGCGATGCATAATTCCATCTGGTTATACCGCTTATATGATGTAGCGGAAGAGATCAATCTCGAGCGAGTAGAAGATATTTTAGCCCACACCCGAGCCACTTCCCGGGTTAGACTATCGCGTTTTCCCTGTCGGTCCATAGATTTCAGCAATCCTCCGGTGGAGGTTGAGCTCGACCGGGTCCCGGTACAACTGGGCGATGCCTCCTTAAGCGGCGCTTTTTCCGGGAAAGTATACGATTTGGGCGTAGTCGCTTTGATCTTAAAGATTGAGCTTCCAGGGGCTGATTATGATGCAATCAAACAAACAGCCATTTATCTAGAAACCGCAGGAGAAGAAAACTGTGATAAAAATATAGAAGATTTGTTTTTAGCCCAACTGCAATCGGTAGGGGAAATCCTGGGTCCCGCCTTGATTCAGCCGAACCAGCACTTCTTCGTCGAAGACTATAAACTGTTTTACTTTACGGAATGGCAGCCTAATTGGGATGCAGTACCCATCCTGCTCGGCGATCCCGGGCCCTTCAGTACGCAATTACGGGAAGATGCGCTGCGGTATACTTTATCCTATAGTCCGCAGGACTCAACCATGATTACCTGGGACTCGGCAATAGTTTATGATCCAACCGGGAACCGGGATTTGCCGGATCTTTTAGAATTTGCCATCTGTCAACTTTTGGAGCTGCGGTATTATGACCACCGGCTGAATCAGGAAATGACCAAGATGTATGACGAGATTGAGGGGGCCCAAAGGATTACCCAGTATCGGCGTTTTGGTCAGTACCGGCGCATCATGAAACAGATGATGGAACTGGTAATGGATATAAATGAAGTTACGGAACGCATTCAAAACTCTTTAAAGGTTACCGGAGATGTGTATTACGCCCGGGTTTACCGGGCCGCCCTGGACGCCTTCCGCTCCAAGGTCTGGATGGATAGTATCGAGCGGAAGATCACTCTGATTCAACAGAATTACAGCCTGTTACACAATGAGATCGTTAATGAAAGAGGAGCCCTGCTGGAAATAGCAATTATCTTGCTGATTACCTTGGAAATTGTTTTAGGGTTGCTCCAGTTTTTATAAAGCTTTCTTTTTCTTGAACATTTGCATTAGGCATTATAAAAATAAGCATAGAATTAAGGAATATATCAGGATATTAATTGAAGGCCAAACCGGTTCGCTTCTTCGGCAGGGGCAACCGGTTTTTTCTTTTTTAAAGCTAAATTAAGACACACCGTCTGGTTTTCAATTGAATATAATGGTTTAGGTTTTAAATTATACCAAGTGAAGGAAGGTGTTCCTGCGATATGAAAAAGAGCCCATACCCGGATAGGACGCTTGCCCGGGCTTATGTTCCCGATCAAGTTTACAGTGATCGGTGGGGACCAATGGAAGGACTTAAAAAAGGCACTATTTTCCCGGAACTCTACCGGCCTTACGTGAAGGGGCGCCAAAAATCAAAGCCCGGGAACAAGAAAAAAGCGGGGTATCAGGTGCCCAGCCAATCTATGTTTGGCGCAGAGCAGCGTAGAGGACTTCTGGAGATTCAAGCCGTAGAATTTACGCTGGTTGAATTAAATCTGTTCCTGGACACGCACCCCAACGACCGTCAAGCCTTGGCTGATTACAACAACGCAGTCCGGCAGTTATATACCCTTAAAAGGAATTACGAAGCCCGTTACGGTCCATTAGCCAATTATGGCTCAGCTCCCAGTAAATATCCCTGGCAGTGGATTGAGGAGCCTTGGCCTTGGGAATCTAGTTATTAAAATAATCAAGAAAGGAGAATAATTCAATGTGGGTATATGAAAAAAAACTGCAGATTCCGGTAAAGGTCAGCGGCCCTAATCCGAAATTGGCGAAAACCGTTATTACCCAATACGGCGGACCTGACGGGGAATTAGCTGCCTCGCTGCGCTATTTGACCCAGCGTTATACCATGCCACTGCCACAGGCCAAAGCCGTGCTGACTGATATCGGCACTGAAGAACTGGCCCATATGGAGATCGTAGCGGCGTTGGTTTACAACCTGACCAAGGATGCTTCCATAGATGAAATAAAAGCCGCAGGCATGGAAGGCTACTACGCGGACCACGACCGGGCTTTATTTTACGTAAATGGCGACGGGAATCCCTGGACCGCTTCTTATATCCAGTCCAAAGGCGATCCCATCACCGATCTTTACGAAGATATGGCCGCGGAAGAAAAGGCCCGCTCGACTTATGAGTATTTAATCCAATTATCAGACGACCCGCAGGTAACCGATGTGCTGCGCTGGCTGCGCCAAAGGGAAGTCGTCCACTTTCAGCGGTTTGGCGAAACCCTGGAGCAGATGTATGACTATTTAAACCGTAAAAAGTACTATTAACCGCCGAGCCAATGAATTATATAAGCGCTGACCGGAGCAGCCAGGGTAAGCAGGGCCACCGTCCAAATCCCGACTGCTCCCAGCCAGTTCTTCTGCCGGACGGCCCACAATCCGTAACTCCCCAGATAAAAGGCACTTCCCAGCGTGACCAAACCGGTAATAAATAACCAAAGCATCCCGATACTCCCCTCATAATAATTAAATGCATAATTAATGATTAATTATATATATTCTCCGGATTTTGCTAGCTAAGCTATTATCGCTCCCGGCCTAAGGGAACGACTTCGTGCAGCAAACCGAAGCGCCGCACCTTGGTTTGTACTTCGATGTTGATCTCTGCCTCCGGAAACTTATCCTCTTTCCAATTGTATTCTTTCCAGGCTTGGAAAGTCCAAAACTGGCGTTTGACTACTTTGCCGAGATGGAGAATGTCTGCCTGAAATTCATGTTGCGCGCGGTAGGTTACGGTTTCCATCATCTTTAGCATCCGCTGGTTAATCGCTTCCTCCAAGATTACCCGATTTTCCGGTTCTTCATAGTTAACCGCAATAGTCTGCGTGCCCAGCATTGAGCCGTCCAGATATACCTGGATCTGTACCCGCGGAACCGGCCCGCTCAGGTCAATTTTTATTTGCGGGGTACGGTGTAGTTTTAAATTTACCCCGATCAGTTTATCCGGAAAAAAGGGATCGGCCAAAGAGATGTTGGCTTGGCTAAAAGTGCCGCGTATCAGCATTAACCCGGTCATTTCATCGCCGTTTATCTCTCCCACTAAGCGGTCGTCTTGAAATACGGCGGCACCGATAATCTCAATACCATTACCGCCGGTGCGGGGCAGTTGACCCGGGTAGTATGCCCCGTCACTGACCCATTCCTCCCCGGATACCGGCGGGCCTTCCCCTTCGGGAACCTTCCGCTCCAGACCAGCTAACAGGCAGATCGGGTCCCCGTTCAAGGATTTGGCAGCATTATAAAAATAAGTAAACTGGGGCTGGGCCGGAATATAGCCGGTCTTTTGAGCGAATTCCGTAATTATTTCCGCGTGTTTAGCCGGATTGGTTTCGATAGTTCGGTGGTTATTTTCTAATAACGTTTTAGCGGATACCTTTCGGGAAACCGCAACGATTACGGAACGCCGGAGATCAGGTTCCCGGGCCATAACCCCCAGATAGGTCATAATTCCTTCGCGGGCTAAGGGCTCTGAAAAAATTACGGTTTTTAGATGTTTTAAGGAAAGCTCGCGATCAAAGAAAGTAGTCATCATATTTATTGCCCCAGTAAAAGTGGGCGACTCGACGGAGATAGTGGCCACCCCTTGGTTTGTCTCTTGAGTATGATCCTCTTTAGTATTTATCCCTCCGCCCCCACCGCTGCTGCCCCCGGCAATCTGTCGCGGAATCGCCACCTGGGCGGTCCAGGTTAGTTTATTTTCGGTTCCCCGATCCAAACCCAGATTTAAGATAAAGGCCGTTTCATCTATTTCCTGAAAACCCCAGCAGCCGGTTAAAAGCGCCGGGAACAGGGAAAGTAGCAGGAAGAGTCCTATCGAATTAGCCAGCTTAGTTTTCAGTCGCTGCATTTGCCCCCTCCTTTCCCCAACTATGCCCGGATTTTCCAGGGGGTTTCAAGTAATGTACCAGTAAGATGAGCAGCATCAGCCCAAAGGTGGCCAGTCCGTTCCAGCGCCAAACTAAATCGGTAATTATTTGCCCGGTCTGGATCATATCATTCGGTAAAAAGGCCAAGGAAGTAACAATTATCCCTAAAGGAACCAGAAATGGCACCCGATAAGGAAGCTTAAGCAAACGGGTCAGGATCTCGTCCGCTGCAAAAAAAAGGATAATATATTTGAGGCAGATGCCGATCATCCAGAAAAAGGCAAAAAAGATATCAATCCGTTGGACAAATCGGCCCAAATAGATTAAGCGGGCGCTCTGGACTACGGGAAACAGGGTTTCGTTGAGGGACGGAGTTCCGAAAATCAGCAAAACTAAAAGAGCGACCAGCACATGGAGGCAAATGGCAATCAGTAAGGGTTGGTACCAAAGCCTTTTGGGGCTGGAAATTTTAATGGCCGGAAATATCACGGCTAAAATAATGATTTCAGTAAACATCCCCGACATCGACAAACCGCCTTGGGCAATGCCGTGCAGCCCGGAACCCCCCAAAGGAAACAGGTTGTTCCAGTCCCAGTAGTTATAGGTCAGGAAAAGAGGCAGCAGAATTGACCCTATAATGAAAACGATTAAAATCTTGGTTGTCCGGGCCAGGGCTTCTAAGCCGATATACGCTCCGCCAATCCCGACCAGGACAAAAAGCCCCATCATGGCGTAGAATGGGGTGTTTGGCAGATAAACCGTGAGGATCCGATCCGTTTCCAGCCTTAAGAATAAAGCGCAACCAAACAGAAATTGACTCAAAAAAACCAGGCCGATCACAGAGCCTATAACCGGTCCCAGTACAGTACGGCTAACCTCGATGATGCTTTGTTCCGGGTAGTTTTGCATCAGCTGCGCGCTGAAAAAAACTCCTATACAGGACAGCAGGCCAGCGAGCAGGATGACCAGCCAATTGGCAGACAGCCCGTAGTCCGTGGCCGGGACGCTGGCATAAAGGGTGTTAACGGATAACAGAAGTAGGGGGATCGAGGCGGCTTCCGCCGGGCCGATTTTTCCTTCGGAAATCATGGCTGTTTCTCCCTCCCCTGATTTGCTGGATTTAGGACCCACTTGCGGGAAATAGGCGACTGCCGGTACTGATCCCGAGCCCCGAGATAATCCGGTCTTCTTTCCTGATTCCACAACATGCCTCGGGCTAAGATATCCTTATTGCTGAAGGTAAAGGGACCTAAAGGAGCTAAATAAGGGGCCCCCATGGATTTCAGGCTGACGATCAGGATAAATTGAAAAGTAACCCCGGCCGCCATCCCCAAGAGGCCCAAGGTTGAGCCTAACAAAATGTAAAAAAAGCGGTATACCCGCAAGGTAATTGTTAAAGAGTAAGAAGGTATGGCAAAGGAACTGATTCCGGTGATGGCCACAATTATAATCACGATGGGATTCACCAGATTAGCCGCTACCGCCGCCTGACCGAGGATAATCGCTCCCACGATCCCTAAGGTCGGCCCAATCACGCCGGGGATGCGCACCCCCGCCTCTCGGATTAACTCAAAAGCCAGTTCCATCAGCAGTACTTCTACCACCGAGGGAAAGGGCACTCGCTCCCGGTTGGCGGCAATGGAAAGGAGCAGGTCCGTTGGCAGCATCTCCGGGTGAAAACCGACGATCGCCAGATACATTCCCGGTAAAAAGAGCAGCATACCGGCCGAAAGCCAGCGGATTAAGCGGATGACCGTAACCGCCGGGCCGGAGATACTGGAATCCTCCGCCGCGTGCAGCAAGGACCAGACATCCGAGGGGTAGACTAGGGCAAAAGGGTCCCCTTCCAGGAAAACGACCGCCTTGCCATCCAAAAGAGAGGCCACAACCCGGTCCGGACGTTCAGTGGCCATGCTCAACGGGTAGATACCCCAGGAATTATCCTGGATTAATTGCTCCAGCGCGCCGGAACTCAGCACCGCATCAACCTCTAAAGAGTTAATGCGCCGCCTTATTTCTTTGATCAGGACGGGGTTGGCCAGGTCCTCGATGTAGAGCAACGCACACTGATTATGAGCCCGCAGTCCGACCTTAAGATTTTCTCTGTTCAACTTGGGATCGCGGAGGAGACGCCGAATCATTGAGACATTAGCCGCCAGATCCTCGTTAAAGGCTTCCTGGGGACCGCGGATAACCCGCTCCGAAACCGGCTGTTCTACTCCGCGGCGCGGCCAGCCGCTGGTTTCAACGCTTAAGGCTTGTGGAATGCCCTGAAAGAAGAGGACCGTGGAACCGCCCGAGATAGCTTCAATGATTTCCGTAAATTTTTCCTTAGTCTGGACCGCGGCCGCTGTCAACAGTCGTTGTTTAATAATCCTAATCTGCGGTGTTTTTTCTTCCTCCAAGGTTAAATGAGAGAGCACCATTAACGGCTCTATAATTGTTTGATTGATCCGGCTGGGATCGGCCAGACCTTCAAAATACAGGGCTATTCCTTTAAGCGGTGGATTCGTGCCAACCACAAACTCCCGGGCGGTTAAGGACACATCTGTGGGCCAATAAAAAACATCCGCCAGGTAGCTGAGATTTTGTTCCAAATCGGAAAAAATTTGTTTGTCCTGATTCGGGTCCTGGTTCCCGGAACCGTTGGCGGATTCAACGTTATCTTGCGGTTGCCGGGAGTCTTGGCCTTGCTTGCTAGCAGCTTTGGGAGAAGATTCGGGAACCGACTGGTTTGACGCAGCCTTGCCTTCCGTTTGGCTGCCACTTTGGCTGGAATTTGACTGGCTGGGACTGGGAACTGCCCCAGACCCCCTTTGTTTATCTCCCCGCGGCCGGTGTTTACGGTGGCCCTTTAAAACCTCTTGAGGATTTGGGCTATTAACCGCCCCAGCCGGTTTTTTAGGCCATGTTTCCTCAATGACCTGGCGTTCTTGATCCTGTTCTTTCTTCTTTTTGGCGTAAACAGTTTGAACGATATCTAACGAAAAGGGATCCTCGATTTTGGCCGGCAGGACCGGTTGCCGAGCTAGCCGGTTCGATGGCGGCTGCTCTGCCTCAGCGTTCGCTTGATCCTGGTCGGCATCCATTCCCGCTGCCTGGCTTGGCTGGTCGGTCATCGGCTGTTGTTTTTTACTTTGGTTATCCGGGTTATCTTTGGCTGCCGAAGCCGAAGAAGGCTGAATTTGTAGCGGCCCCTGATTTTGCGGGTTTTGGCCATTGCTTTGGGAACCCGGGAATGTATCCTCCCCCGTTTCCAATAATTCAAACGGAACCTGTGCTTGCGGTTCTTGAAAAGTAAGGACATTCAGGATCGATTGCCACAAACTCAAAGTTGTTCCTCCCTCTCAAAAGAAAACCTAGTTAAGTTAGTAGTTTCCCAAAAAGGGGGTGCGTATCCCAAGTGAAAGCCGCATTTAACTTGGCAAAATATATACCTCAATGCCTCGTTGTTAATATTTCCAATCGATATTAAATTTAATAGAAATTCTTTATCATTAAGGAGAGTAAAAAAGGTATACCCCAAAATCAATTCGATTTAAAATAATCAGGCAGCCCTAATCGGGCTGCCTTTAATATGCTGCAGAAAAGTCAGTATAGATCTGCACCGGATCCAGTGGCTTATCCGGCAGATAAGATGTTTAATCAGGTAATGATAGAGATTGTTGGATGGCACTAAGCGTTTATTTTGCGAATGATGGCATCAGCCATTTCCGCTGTACCGAGGGCCGTCGGATCGTTGCGGTCTGCTTTCATATCGTAAGTTACCTCGCGGCCTTCGGCGATAATGTCCGCAACCGCTTTTTCCAATCGGTCCGCCGCGTCGTTTTCACCCAAGTGACGCAGCATCAGCATCCCTGAAAGGATAACCGCGGTAGGATTAACTTTGTTCAATCCTTTATATTTGGGAGCAGATCCGTGGGTGGCTTCAAATACCGCGGCTTCGTCCCCAATATTGGCGCCGGGGGCCACGCCCAGTCCGCCTACCAGACCCGCACACAGGTCGGAGAGGATATCCCCGTAGAGATTTTCCATAACCAAAACGTCAAAGTTTTCCGGACGCTGTACCAACTGCATGCACATCGCATCGACCAGCCACTCGTCGTATTCAATCCGGCCGGCGTATTCCTTAGCCACTTCCTGCGTTGCCCGGTAGAAGAGGCCGTCGGTGAATTTCATAATGTTAGCCTTGGCTACAGCCGTAACTTTTTGGCGGTTATTGCGAACTGCGTACTCAAATGCGTGACGTGCGATTTTTTTCGAGGCTTCGTAGGAAATTGGTTTGATTGAGATCGCGGAGTCGTTGGTTATTTTGCCGTTGCTCATGGATATGATTTGCCGGGCCTCAGGAGTTCCCAGATCAAATTCGACTCCAGCGTAAAGGTCTTCACTATTTTCCCGGACAATCACCAGGTCTACGTCAGTGTAGCGGGACCGGACCCCGGGATAGCTTTTGCATGGCCGCACGCAGGCATAGAGATTTAAGGCGTGTCTAAGGGCTACATTAACACTGCGAAAGCCCGTGCCGATGGGCGTAGTAATCGGCCCTTTTAAAGCGATCCGGTTGCGGCGAATGCTTTCTAAAACCGGTTCAGGCAGCGGGGTGCCGGTTTTTTCCATTATATCGACCCCAGCCTCGTGAACTTCCCAGTCGATATTGACTCCGGTGGCGTCAATAACCCGGCGGGCGGCTGCCACTAACTCGGGACCAGTTCCATCACCTGGAATTAAGGTTACGGTGTAAGCCAAAAAAATTCTCTCCTTTCAACTATATAACTTGATTTATTGACAATTTATTAAACATCATATCATAAATTTAAGGATAAATAAGAGAAAAAACAAAAATTTCACAAATTGGCGAGGTGTAATTTTGAGAAAAAATAAAAAGTCCCTACGGCTAGAGACTTTAGTGACTTAAATGGTACGCCCGACAGGAATTGAACCTGTGCTTCTGGCTCCGGAGGCCAGCGCTCTATCCCCTGAGCTACGGGCGCATGGAGCGGGTGATGGGAATCGAACCCACGTGACCAGCTTGGAAGGCTGGAGCTCTACCATTGAGCTACACCCGCAAACGCAAATGCATTATAACACACGAAAATCCTCAAGTCAAAGGTTTATCTGCGAAAAACGGATTTTGGAACAGCCAGCTTAAATAGGGAGATGCTCGCCGCTGCTGCGCTGATTAAGGCGGCTGCCTGAAAAACGCGGGTTATGGAGCGTGCAAAAATCTCTATACCTGCGCCCACTTCCGGCAGAGCGGAAGGGGTTAGGGCATAACGGTGCGAAAAGTAAGTAAATACCGCGGAAGAAAGGGTAACGCCTAAAACCATCCCCAGGTTCCGGCCAGTGGCCACGATCCCCCCGGCCACCCCCAGCTTCGGCAGAGGGGCCGCCCCCATAATCGAGCTGTTATTGGGCGAGTTGAAGATGGCTATCCCCAGGCCGAAAAAGGCTAGGCCCACTGCTGCCTGAATGGGCAAGGTCGCCGGACCTAGCCGGGATAAATTGATTAAGGAAAAAGTAGCCAGTATCAAGCCCACCCCGGTTAATGTCCTATAGTCGATCCGGTCGGACAGCCAGCCCGAGGTTGGGGAGATGAAGCCCATGGTCAGGGGAATGGCAGCCATGATTAAACCCATTCGTTGGGGCGGAAGGAGCAAAACCCGTTCCAGATAAAATGGCATCCAAAAGGAGACAAAAATCGAAACTGCATAAGCCAGGATCGAGGTAATGATGCCGCTGGAAAAAGTCCAGTTTTGAAAAAGGCTTAAATCTAACAAGGGGGAAGCGCTGCTTTTTTCCCAGCGGAAGAAAACAAGCAATAAAAAAATCCCGCTGCTGCTGCAAACAATGGTTAAAGGATTTTTCCAGCCCCAGGTCGGGCCTTGACCCAGGGCTAACAGCAGGCCGATTATCCCCAGGGCGGAAAAGGCGAATCCGATCAAATCCAGTTTTTGGCGTAGGTCTAGGAGTCGGCTGGCCAACTGCTCCCGCCGGCTGCTCCGGGCCAGTGTGTCCTGGTGCTGGGTGGCGGTGACCAACTGAAACGGGGTGTGGGCGGGCAGGTAATAATAGGCCAGGAAAAAACCGATTACCCCGATAATAATGTTCAAGTAAAAGATTGCGTGCCAATCCCAGGTGCCAACGATGATGCCGCCCAGGAGGGGGCCAGTAAGGGTACCGATAGCCACGACCGATCCAGTAATTCCCAGCGCCTGACCCCGCTGACTGGGCGGAAACCAGGCGGTGACAATTCCCATCCCGGTGGACATCAGCATGGATGCTCCCAAAGCCTGGAATGCCCGGCAAAAAGCCAGGGAGTTTATGCTCCCGGCCTGACTGCTGAGACCGGAACCCAGGGCAAAAAGTAAAAAGCCCAGGGCGTAAACTGGTTTGCCCCCGACAATGTCTCCCACCCGGCCAAAGAGCAGCAGCGTTGCAGTGATCCCTAAAAGATAGGCCGTTACCACCCACTGGGCGGTTTGGGGTGGAATCCCCAAGGTGGTGGCAATGGCCGGGGCTGCGATATTTACCATGCTGCTGTCCAAAGTGGAGATTAAAATACCTACGGATACTACCGCCAAGATCACCCATTTGCGTGAGTAGACTTCAAGTTTTTTGTCTGGAGCGTTTTTCTGCGGACCCAGGCCGGAAAAATTAACGGTCATAAAAACCTCCCTGGAAAAGGCAGTATGTATCTATATCCCTATACTCAAGTTCGCCAGTCAATTATTCCCTTTTGGCGGTTTGACCAGTTGCGGCCAAAGCCGCCGGTTAACATGCAAAACTAAAACTTAAAGAATTAAAAATTAGCCGCTAGGCCCAGCTGGCCAAATAATTTTTTTGAGCCGGGGTCAGGGTGTCAATTTTTACATTCTGTGTTTTGAGGCGCAGGTGTGCTACCCGTTGGTCAAGTTCCGGGGGGACGCTGATTAACCGTGGTGCCAGACGGCCGGCATTTTCGGCCAGATAACGGGCGGAGAGGGCCTGGAGAGCAAAGCTGGTATCCATGACTTCGGCCGGGTGTCCGTCGCCCGCAGCCAGATTAACCAACCGTCCTTCAGCCAACAAAAATACCCGTCGGCCGTCGGCAAAGCGGTATTCTTCGATATTGCGGCGGACCATCCGTTTGGCAACGGTTAAAACGTCTAGATCGGGTTTGCTGATTTCTACATCAAAATGACCGGCATTCGCCAATACCGCTTTATCCTTGATCTTTTCCAGGTGCTTCCGTCGCAGCACCTCAATATTGCCGGTTACGGTAATGAAAAAGTCACCTTGAGGGGCTGCTTTAAGTAGAGGCATGACCTCAAACCCATCCATCAGGGCTTCGTTCGCCTTGATCGGGTCAATCTCGGTGACGATAATCCGGGCGCCTAAACCTTTGGCCCGCATGGCCACTCCTTTGCCGCACCAACCATAGCCGATCACTACTACGGTTTTGCCGGCCACAACTAGGTTGGTGGTGCGCATAATTCCATCCCAAACCGACTGGCCGGTGCCGTAGCGATTATCAAACAGGTATTTCATCAGGGCGTCATTTACCGCAACCATCGGAAAGCGGAGATTGCCTTCTTTTTCCATGGCTCTCAGCCGGACCAGCCCGGTCGTAGTTTCTTCGCAGCCTCCCAGCACCTCCGGGATTTGCTGCGGTCTTTCCGCGTGCAGGAAGGCTACGACATCCCCTCCATCGTCGATGATTATTTGCGGGTGTTGGTTCAAGGCCCGGCCGATGTTTTTAAAGTAATCTTCAGAACTGGAACCGTGCCAGGCATAGGCGCGCACTCCGCTTTCCACCAGTCCGGCTACCACATCGTCCTGGGTTGAGAGGGGATTGCTGGCCACTACCGTGACATCTGCCCCGGCTGCCAGTAAGGTCTGCGCAAAGTAGGCGGTTTTTGCTTCCAGGTGCAGACAAAGCAGCAACCGCAGACCAGCTAAGGGCTTTGCTTCAGAAAACTCCTGTTTTAATTCGGTCAGGACCGGCATATGGGTTTTGACCCATTCTATTTTCATCAGACCTTGCGGCGCTAGGTTAAGGTCTCGAACCAGCGATTCCTGCCTGATTTTCGCGGTATCCATATCTATTTTAATCCGCCTTTCTGTATTATTAAATACTATAGGTAGTATATCAGATTTATAAGCTCCATAAATTATGCTGGCGGCGAACCGGTATTCCTTAGTATTATGCTATATCCGGGCTTAATAATATAGCGCTGTTTAATAATATCGCTGCTCCTAAATGCACAAATGGTAATTAATGTAATTAAATGCACTTCAAATTTTTCCTTCTTTTATTAGCTGACTTAGCTTTTCTTTTAATTGTGGATTATTAAAGCCCTGCGGCTTTGTAATTTTCCGCCGGCGCGTCTCTTCTTGCTTAATCCCCTGGAGCAAATCCCGCACGACTTGTGGCGAATGGGCATCCATCCCGCTGATGCGGATAACCCGAATCCCAATGCTTTTTAACCTTTCGGTCATGGTTAAGTCGCGCTGCTTTTTCTCAGCGGTCAGGTGACTTTCGCCATCTACTTCGATCACCACTTGGACTGCTGGGAGATAGAAATCCACCTTGATTCCTGCAAGGATGTGTTCCTGCTGGAATTCCAAACCCTGGCTGAGTAAAGCGTTGCGCACGATATTTTCACTTTGCGTTTCCTGGTGCCAACTGCCGTCGGACCGCTCGATAAGTTTACGCTTTTTAGGTTTAGGGCTCATTATAGCCGCCCTTTCTATCTATAAAGAAATAGGAGGTGTCATCTGATTGTATCATAACCTTAATCCAAAAATAATAAATTCTTATTTTTGGAAGGAAATATCAGAGCGGAAAGCGAATAAATTGATAAAGTGTCTGCCACTCCGCAACCACAGATAAATACTTTTTTGCAGAAAGGAGGAGGGAATTATTGGTCGACCCAACCAAAGTTTTGGCGGTTGTACTCGCCGGTGGGGAAGGGAGCCGGCTATTTCCTCTGACTGAACAAAGAGCGAAGCCAGCAGTACCATTTGGCGGTAAATACCGGATCATCGATTTTACGCTGAGCAACTGTATCAATTCAGGCTTGCGGCGAGTCATGGTCCTTACTCAGTATAAATCTCATTCCTTAGAACGGCATATCCGATATTCCTGGGGGTTTTTGAGCGGGTTACTAGGTGAGTACTGCTATCCAATTCCGCCGCAGCAGCGGATTAATAAAAATTGGTATCTGGGGACCGCGGATGCCATTCATCAGAATCAGTATTCGATCCAGCTTGCCAACCCTACTTACGTCTTAGTCTTAGCCGGTGACCACGTATATAAAATGGATTATCGGAATATGCTTAATTTTCATATCCGTTCCGGGGCTGATTTAACAATTGGAACCCTGGAAGTGGATAAGGACCAGGCGTCCCATTTTGGTGTAGTGGAGGTTAATTCAACCCAAGGAATTATTGGGTTTTTGGAAAAACCGAAGGATCCAGCCATCTTAGAAAGCTTGCCTTCCAAGGTCTTGGTGTCCATGGGGATCTACGTATTCAACCTCCAGAGTCTGGTGAAATGGGTGGAATTAGATGCCTCCAATCAGTATTCGGACCATGATTTCGGCAAGAACGTTATCCCCCAGATGTTAGCTTCCGGGCAGCGGATAAACGCCTACCAGTTTAGGCAGCCTGGTTCGGACGCAACCCCTTACTGGCGGGACGTAGGGACACTTGACGCTTATTACGAGGCGAACATGGATCTAATTTCCGTTCTGCCCTCGTTGAATTTATATGATTCGGAATGGCCTTTTCGGACTTATCAGGAACAGGTGCCGCCGGCCAAATTTTTATTCAGTGAATACGATACCGGGCGGGTAGGTATGGCCTTGGACTCGATCGTCTGTGATGGCTGTATTATAAGCGGCGGCCGGGTAATCCATTCGGTCTTATCCTCCAATGTTCGAATCAACAGTTTTTCGGACGTGAGGGATTCGGTGCTGATGAGCGGGGTGCAGGTCGAAAGAAACTGCCGCATCCAGAGGGCCGTAGTGGACAAAAATGTGGTAATTAAACAGAATTCGGTGATCGGTTATAATCTGGAAGAAGACACCCGGCGTTTTACCGTAAGCGATGGCGGGATTGTCTTTATCCCTAAAGGCACAGTGGTTGAAGCCGGCTAATTTTAGCCCATATTAAGGAGAGTTAAAGCAGATGGAGTATAAATCAACTAGGCAGAGCAGTACAGATCTGCCAACCGGTAATCAAAAAAATTGCCTGGTGGTGCTCATGTGTGATCCCAGTCGGGTGTACGCTTTCTGGGAGGTGCCGGAGGCGGGAAAGTCTCTGGTTTTACGCTTCAGCGGTACCGCCGGTAACCGGATGGGGGAGGAAGTGGTTGCGATTACGGAACTGACGGCAGAGCAGCAAATTGGCAGCGCTTACCTGGAAGTTCCGGACGGGGTAAGGCTGCAGTTGGAATGGGGTGAGTGGTCAGATGGAAATTTTCAGGCGAAGCTAATTAGCAACCCCTTGCTTTTGCCCGAATGGAATCGGAATTCGGCGCCCCGGGATGTGGAGCGTCAAGCCGGCATGGTGGGGTATGCCCGACGGTTTTCCGCCCGATGCTAGGTCTATTAGGTTCTGGATTGCCTTTCTTAAAGATTTTATAAAAATTAAAATAACGATTTATCTTGGATAATATTTTATTTAGGCAGGTGACTAGTTTTGCCGCAAGGGTATTTAATGTTGGCTTTTCATGCCCACCTACCGTTTGTCCGTCATCCAGAATTAAACTACTGCCTTGAAGAGAATTGGTTTTTTGAGGCCATTACTGAAACCTATCTTCCGTTATTATCTGTATTTGAACGGTTAGTAGAGGACCGGGTTGACTTTAGGGTTACGCTTTCGCTTACCCCAACCCTGATGAGCATGCTGGAAGACCCGCTACTTCAAGACCGGTACCAGGCGTATTTGCGCAAGTGCTTAGAATTAGCGGAAAAGGAAAAGATTCGGACTTGGAGTCATCCCGAGTTTCACCAGCTGGCCCGTTGGTATCAGGCACGTTTTCAAGGAATCGAGAACGATTATTATAAAAAATATAAGGGTAATTTACTGAACGCTTTCCGTAATTATCAAGCTATGGGCAAGCTAGACATTTTAACCTGTGCGGCGACCCACGGATTTTTGCCGCTCCTGCAGGGACAGCCGGCTGCGGTAAGAGCCCAGGTCCAGGTAGGGGTAGAAACCTACCGCCGCATTCTTGGTGAGCAGCCGCGAGGAATTTGGCTGCCGGAATGCGCCTATTACCCCGGGTTGGAGGAAATCCTCGCCGAAGCCGGGCTGGAGTATTTTATCCTGGATACCTTGGGGGTAACTGAGGCCACCCCTAGACCGCCGTACGGGGTGAGTGCCCCGCTCCTGACGAACAACGGGGTGGCGGTTTTCGGTCGGGAAGCGGAAACTTCGCGGCAGGTTTGGTGCGCCCGGACCGGTTATCCGGGGGACCCGGTTTACCGGGATTTTTACCGGGATCTAGGGTTTGATCTGGAAACGGATTACATTCGGCCATATATTGATCCGGCGGGAATCCGGATTTTTACCGGCTTTAAGTACTACGCGATTACGGGCCCCACTGATCAAAAGATAGCTTATAATCCCGACTTAGCTCTGGAAAAAGCCCGGCAACATGCTGAACACTTTGCCCAGAGCCTGCAGGGACGGGTGCAAGACCACCCCCAAATCGGCCGGCCTCCTTTAATCGTCTCCGCTTATGATGCCGAACTGTTAGGGCATTGGTGGTTTGAAGGGCCCAATTGGCTGGAATACCTGCTGCGTGCCTTAGAGCGGAACGGCCAGGTGCAAACGATTACGGCCGCGGAGTATTTAGACAATTACCCCGAAAATACCATAGGGCAGCCTGCAATCTCATCCTGGGGGGATCAGGGGTATTACAATACCTGGCTTAATCCGGCAAACGACTGGGTTTACCCGCAGCTGTACGCCGGCGGAGAA
>CAZKWP010000001.1:0-7838 GCA_964556555.1 uncultured Syntrophomonadaceae bacterium | reverse complement strand
AACTGATGCAGAAGATGATTAAGCGGTATCCTAACGCCCAAGGCGGGGTCCGTCGGGTTTTAAACCAGGCGCTGCGGGAATTGCTGCTCGCTCAAAGCAGTGATTGGGCTTTTATCATGAATAACCGGACCGCGGTAGAATACGCCGAAGGCCGTACCCGAGAGCATTTGGCCAACCTGCGGAAATTAGCCATGCTGCTTAGAGATCTTCGACCAGGGGAAGAGTTGAGTGCGGAGTCAGTCAATTTCTTGGAATACCTGGAAGCTAAAAATAACCTCTTTCCGAATATAAATTATGAAGTATTTCGATAAACTGGAGAGGAGTTGCGGCTATGAAAATTTTGTTGGTTGCCGCTGAAGTGGCGCCCTTCGCTAAAACCGGGGGATTAGCCGACGTAGCCGGCTCCCTGCCAAAAGCGCTAAAAGCCCTGGGGCATGACGTTCGCATAATGCTGCCGGCTTATCCCTGGGTAACTGCCGGGGTTTGGGGTTTTAGGTCTTCAGGTAAGACAGTGAAAGCAGAAATGGGTTCAGAGACCCATTTAGCGGAGATTTTAGAAGGAAAACTGGGTGAGGTTCCGGTTTATTTGGTAAAAAACGATTTCTATTTTGACCGCCCCGAAATTTATGGTCCGCCTGGCGGTGATTATCCGGACAGCGCCCGGCGGTTTGGCTTTTTAGCCGCCGCGTCCCTGGAAGCCTTAAAAATCTTGGCTTTTCAACCCGCGGTAATCCATTGCAATGATTGGCACACGGCTATAATCCCCGGACTGCTAAAAACCCGGTATCGGGCAGATGCCTTCTACAAAGATATGCGTACCCTTTATACGATTCACAATCTGGGCTACCAGGGAGTATTTCCGGCCGGGGATCTTATCGATTTTGGTTTTGAACCCTGGCTCCTGACAGAAGCCGGATATCTGCATGATGGAAAGCTTAATTTCATGAAGGGTGGCATTTGCCTGGCTGATGCCCTGAGTACGGTTAGTCGCAATTACGCCAGGGAGATCCAGACGCCCGTTGCCGGTTGTGGTTTAAACGAGTTGATTAAAGCGCGGCAAAAACAGATGTACGGCATTTTAAACGGCATCGATTATGAGGTCTGGAACCCGCGGACCGACGCACACCTGGCGCAGCCGTTTTCGCTCAATACTCTCGAAAACAAAAAAGAAAATAAGCTGGCCCTGCAGCGGGAATTGCAGCTTTGCGAAGATCCGGGAGTGCCTCTGCTCGGTTTAGTTTCCAGGCTGGTGGAGCAAAAGGGAATCGATATTTTGCTGCCGGCGCTGCCGGCCTTCTTGCAAAACCAAGAGCTGCAATTTATTGGCTTGGGCACCGGCGAATCCCGATATGAGGCCCAACTCCAGGAACTGGCGAAGACCTACCCTCAGCAGGTGAGGCTGGAGTTAAACTACAACGAGGATCTCGCCCACCGTATTTACGCCGGAGCGGATCTGCTGGCTGTCCCTTCGCGTTATGAACCGTGCGGCCTTTCCCAGTTGATAGGCTTGCGTTACGGCACTATTCCTATAGCCCGGGCTACCGGTGGACTAGCTGATACCGTTACCGATTACGCAACGTCAGGGGATAAGGGAAACGGCTTTTTGTTTACGGAAAGCAGTCCCGAAGCTCTGCAAACGGCCCTGCGCCGGGCGCTTCAGGTTTATGCTGAGAAGGCGGCTTGGCAAGGTTTAGTTAAACGAGCAATGAGCCTGGATTATTCCTGGAAAAATTCCGCTTTGGAGTATTTGGCTCTCTATTACAAACTTACCCTGGCTTAAATTTTTATTTAGTTTAATCTTTAAAGTTTTGTTACAGCCTATATTTGATCTTTTAGGCATCTCTGAAACAAAAGTCTTGTCCCCGGTGCCTCCTTCCCTTAGAATAAAATAGGCTGCGGACCAGGCTTATAGGCTGGTCAACTGGGTAGATGAGGGGAGAGGTTAGCTTGGCTTACCGTCGGATAATGGTTGCCTTTGATCTGGAAACGACTGGCTTATCCCCGGATGAGGCGGAGATTATCGAATTGGCAGCGGTGCAGATTGACGGGGACCAGATTACCCGTCAGTTTCAGTCTTTGGTCCAGCCCAGCAAACCCATTCCTTTGAATATTGAGCGTTTGACCGGGATTACTCAGGAAATGCTGGATCCAGCTCCTACCCTGTCTGAAGTTTTGCCCGGTTTTTTGGATTTCGTGGGCAATTATCCGTTAATTGCCCACCAGGCTTTTTTTGACGTCGGTTTTTTGGAGTACAGCCTGGGCCGAAAAATCCAGAATGAAGTCTTAGACACAGTGGAATTATCCCGTTTAGCCTTTCCTAAGGCAACTAACCATAAGCTGCTTACGCTGGCCAGGGAACTGAATCTCCCCTTAATTGAAGCGCATCGCGCCCTGGAAGATGCCCGAACCACAGCGTTGCTCTTTTTGACGATTGACCGGGTGCTCAAGGATTGGCCGTCGGGAATGATGCGCCGGTTTAATGAATTGGCCGTCACTTTCGATTGGCCATTGACCGGTTATTTTAACTATCTTGAACAGCATATAATTAAGCAGTCTTTTGCATTGCCTAAACGAGAAAACGGGCATTATCTGGCGCCGGTACCGGCAACAGCCCAGGGAATTTTCGCTTCAGCCAAGGAAACTAGGGAAAATGACCCGATCTTTCAGCCGGTCGACCTGGAATGCTTAAAAAACTTACTCCTTCCAGAGGGAGGAGCAGCAAGCTGTTTTGGGTTTTATGAGTATAGGCCCCAGCAGATCGCCATGTTGGAGCAGGTGGCGGAAGCTTTCAACCAGGATCGTCATTTACTGGTGGAAGCCGGCACCGGCACCGGTAAATCTTTGGCCTATTTACTGCCAGCCGTAGTTTCGGCCGTGCAGAATCAGGATAAAGTAGTGGTTTCCACCCACACCATTACCCTGCAGGAACAGCTTTGGCTCAAGGATATCCCGCAGCTTAGGGAAGCTTTACAGGCCGTGGAGGAAAAGATCGGCAGCCTCGTGCCCGAAGGGATTAATGTTGTCGAGCGCGTCTCGGAGTTTAAAACCGCTTTGGTCAAAGGGCGCAGCAATTACCTGTGCCTGCGGAAATGGAACGCAATCCTGGATCTGCCTGATCCTTATCCAGCAGAAGAAAAAAGATTTTTTCTGCGGCTTTTGGCTTGGTTGAGCCAAACGGAAACAGGGGATCGCTCCGAACTGAATCTGCACCAAAAAGCCTCGGAACACTGGTATTTAGTGGCTGCGGACAGCGAATCCTGTTTAGGCCCCAAATGTCCCTGGTATAATCATTGGTGTTTTGTACTGCGGGCCCGGCGGCAATGCGCCGATGCCCATCTTTTAGTGGTGAATCATTCTTTGTTATTTTCCGACCTGAAAACTGACAATCAGATCCTGCCGGAGTATTCGCGCTTAATTATCGACGAGGCGCACCACCTGGAGGATGCTGCCACTGAAAATCTGGGAATCCAGATTAGTCTGCAGGGCTTAATCGCCCTAAGCAACGGTTTGTATCGGCCAACCCGGCATGGTCCCACCGGTTTACTGGTTAACTTAAAGAATCGGCTAACCCGCCTAAAACTGCAGCATCCGGATTTAAGTCTGGAGCCGGCGGAAAACGAGATGGCGGAAATGCTGCTAGTTCTGCCCCAGGTTAAAGAACAAGCGGAAATTTTTTTTGGGATCGTCATGGGCATCACGGGTAATAGCGGCTCGGATTCGGCAGGTTCGTCCGGGCGTTACGCTTACCGGCTGCGGCCGGCGCTGACCACGGCTTCCTGGTGGGAAGGCTGGCTCGGGACCAAAGATAACCTGCTTTTTTACCTGCAGTCCCTTATCAATAATCTAAATTCTCTGGACCGCTTCCTGGAAACGCTGGAGATAGAATTCGGCTACTGGCTGAGCGAAAAAAAAGATCTGGATGCCCGGCGGCAATTTTACCTGCAGTTTAAAGAAGGACTGGAGTTTATCACCGCCCTGGCAGAAGAAAACTGGGTTTACTGGGTTGAAACCGAACAACGGACCGACCATTATAATTGTCTGCTCCGGGCTGCGCCGATCGAGGTAGCGGAGCTTCTAAACAAGTATCTTTTTGTCCCGAAAAAAACAGTGATATTGACTTCTGCCACCATGGCAGTGGGAGACAGCTTCAAACATTTTATGGACCGGACTGGCTTAAATCAGGTTCCGGCCGAACGGGTCGGGGTATTGCAGCTAGAATCTCCTTTTGCTTATGAGGAACAAGCCTTGCTTTGCGTAGTTCGCGACTTGCCGAATCCGGCAGTGGCTGGGGATAAACTCTACATTGAAACGATTATCCCGGTTTTAGCTGAGTTATTGACCGCTACACAGGGTAGGGCTATGGTCTTGTTTACGTCGCACTATATGCTGCGGGAGACTTATATCCGCCTTAAACCGCTCCTGGAGTCACAGGCCATAAGCTTACTGGGGCATAGTATTGACGGGAGCCAATCCCGGCTGATGGAAGAATTTCGAGCCACCCCGCGCTCGGTTATCTTTGGGGCGAGAACTTTTTGGGAAGGCGTGGACATTCCAGGGGAAGATTTAAGCTGCGTCATTATTGTGAAGCTTCCTTTTTTACCCCCCAATCAGCCAATAGTAGAAGCCCGACTGGAAGCAATAAATAGAAAAAACCGCAACGGTTTCTATAATTACACGCTTCCCGAAGCGGTTTTAAGATTAAAACAAGGCTTTGGCCGCCTGATTCGAGCCCAGACGGACCGAGGGATTGTGATTATTCTGGACAATCGAATTGTGGATAAGTCATACGGTCATTGGTTTTTCCGGTCTTTGCCGATCAATACCCATTTACGGGCCAATGTATCTTCAATCAGAGAGCGGGTTCAAAATTGGTTAACAACGGAACCTCCGGTTTAACGTTTGAATAATAACCAATAAATGTATATTATATTCACATTTATCTAATAAATATCTTGCTAAAACCCGTCTCCATGCGATACTATTTTAGGGAAAGATGGTGTATGCTAGAATATTTAGTCGAATTATAAACTGGGAATATTCCGATGTTTAAAACAAGAAAAGGTGGCAGTGTTCTCGGTACAAAGCATATGCCCTTTTCTTGTTTAAAGGAGTAATGGCCTTTGAAAGATTATTCGATTCCCGATAATTATTTAGCGGAATCCTCTTGTTTGGGAGTGGTCGAAAGCCAATCGGCTATGGTTATCGAAATTAATTTAGCCACAATTGCCCATCTGGAGGAGAGAGAGTACTTTCGTCTTTTATCCCTCCAGATTGCTGGTCAAGTTGCCAAATGGCCGATCATCGAACATTCTTTGAATCTGCCGGTTTCGGATAACTGCCAGAATTTTTGCAGTCTTTTGGGGCGGGTGGCCAATCTGAAACAAGTGCCGATTTTATTGATCGCCCATGGTTGGGAAATGTTGCCGGAACCCCGTAAACAAAAGTTTTACGACATTTTTACAATCACCAGACAAAGAGGAAGGATTCCCAACTATAAGAAATTTTTTTCCGTAAAGTGGTAGATTTCCTCAGTCAACCAGCAGGATTCGGGAAACCGGTCTTTCCCGAATTTCTTGGAAATGATAAAATATAATTACATTAATGATATTTAGTAAGAAAGCTTTTATTAATTATTAATATGGTATTAAAGATAGCAGTTGCTGGAGTCACAAGGCACTGAGTGGATGGAGGATCTCAATGCGGAATTTTCCTATTGTACGGGACGGATGGGTATACCTTATCGTTTTAGGCATAATAACAGTATTGATATTTTTTTGGCAGCCATTTGCGGCGATAATTCCTTTGAGCTTGCTTTTATTTGTGGGATTCTTTTTTAGAAATCCGGAACGGGTTATCCCCGCCCAAAGCGGATTGGTGGTTTCTCCCGCGGATGGGGTAGTTATGTGCGTAGATAAGGTTTGGGAAGACCGTTATCTTCTGGCGGAAGTAACTAGGGTAAGTATCTTCTTAAACGTTTTTAATGTCCATGTTAATCGCGCGCCCATAGCCGGAGTTGTTGAATATCAACATTATCAGCCCGGTAAATTTATAGCGGCCTATAGAGTTGAAGCAGCGCAAATCAACGAACAAAATTTGATTGGGATAAAGCAAGGAGAAATGCGAATCTTAACCAGCCAAATTGCCGGTTTAATCGCCCGCCGGGTGGTTTCTTGGGTTAAACCGGGTGACGTCCTAGAACGGGGCGAACGATTTGGTCTGATTAAGTTTGGCTCCTGTACGGAACTGTATCTTCCAGAGGGCATCCAAATTGAGGTAAGGAAAGGAGACCAGGTAAAAGGGGGAGAAACCATAATCGGGAGGTGGTAAGATGAGACCTGTAGTCAAGCCGATGGTGCCTAATCTGGTTACTCTGAGTAATCTTTTATTAGGCATAATGGCAATTATATATACATTAAGTGAGCGTTACGCTCTGGCCGCGGCTGCAATTTTATTAGCGGCCTTGCTGGATCGCATGGATGGCAATTTGGCCCGGCGGTTGGGCGTAAGTTCGGATTTCGGTAAGGAGTTAGATTCCTTAGCTGATTTAGTTTCTTTCGGGGTGGCACCCGCCATCTTAGCTTACGCTTCAATATTGGACCCAGCGCTCGGAAAAGCCGGTTTAATCATAGCGCTGATTTTTATCGCTTGTGGAGCAATTCGGTTAGCTCGTTTCAACGTCCTAAACATTTCCGGTTATTTTGTAGGTGTGCCGATAACTATAGCCGGAGGCATGATGGCATTATCCGTGCTGCTGGAGAATCATCTGCCATTTTGGGCAGTTGCCCTGTTTATGCTGGCCTTATCTGCTTTAATGGTCTGCAATATCAAAGTCAAAAAACGGTAAATAAGAATTTGTACCGAACCTAGGCACCTTTTCGGATCTGCTCTAATATATTATTAGAAGATGCAATCTGAAAAGCTTGGGGGTGAGGTTGAATTGAAGATTGTGTTTATTCCTCTGCCTGGGTTCCTACGAAGGTTTCTGATGAAGATTATCAAATAAGGTTTCTGTCTATTTTATAACAATAGTCTAGCCGGACCAAATCCTGAAGCTAGACTATTGTTTTTATTTAAGAGGAAATTTTTGAGTTGAAAGAGGGTTTCTAACGGTAAATATTTAACAATAGGTCAAAGATGTGTCTTTTAACTAGTCATTTGTTCGATGCGCGTTAGATCTGACGGCCTGCCTAATACAACCAGCAGATCACCGACTAACATCCGTTCTTCACCCCGAGGGTTCATCAGCACCTTATTGTCGCGGATGATGGCAACCACCATGGCACCATATTCGGTACGCAGAATTCCGCTCTTTAATTCCTTTCCGGCAAGGATAGAATTGGGCCCAACGGCTAACTCTTCCAAGGCGATTTCAAAGTTGGAGCGACTCAATATGGTTTCGACAAATTCAACACTGGCGGGTTTAATGAGGGCATTGGCCATTCTTGACCCGCCTAAACTAGTGGGCGAAACGACCTTATCCGCTCCAGCCCTAAGCAATTTATCACGAGATTCCGGACGTTCTACCCGGGCTACTACCCGGATAGCAGGATTGAGTCCTTTAGCGGATAAAGTGACAAAAACGTTATCCGAATCATTGGACAACGCAGTAATTATGCCTCTGGCTCTTAGGATTCCAGCTTCAATTAATACCTCATCACGCGTTGCATCCGCGATTAAAACCAGATGCCCCATATCCTGCCATTGGGCTGCGATATTTTCATTGCGCTCAATAACCAGAAAGGGTGTATTTTCTTGAATTAACCGCGTAATCACGTGTTCGCCGACTCGCCCGGCGCCACACACAATAACGTGATTCTCGATACGGCTGATCTCTTTTT